>NZ_LSSO01000013.1:0-178280 GCF_001645205.1 Brevibacillus sp. SKDU10
CTGCTGCCCGTAGGAGTCTGGGCCGTGTCTCAGTCCCAGTGTGGCCGGTCACCCTCTCAGGTCGGCTACGCATCGTCGCCTTGGTGAGCCTTTACCTCACCAACTAGCTAATGCGCCGCAGGCCCATCTGCAAGTGATAGCTTGCGCCATCTTTCCGTTTCGCTTCATGCGAAGCAAAACTCTATCCGGTATTAGCATAAGTTTCCCTATGTTATCCCAGTCTTGCAGGCAGGTTGCCTACGTGTTACTCACCCGTCCGCCGCTAGGGTCCGAAAACCCTCGCTCGACTTGCATGTATTAGGCACGCCGCCAGCGTTCGTCCTGAGCCAGGATCAAACTCTCCATTAAAGTAGTTCTTGATCAAAGCTTCAAAACTTGCTTGGCTAGTGTTTCTATCAAACATTTTACTGTTCAGTTTTCAAAGATCATATTTTGTCGAACATTTGCTAGTATATCATCTCTATCAGAGTGAGTCAAGCATTTTTTTCGACTTATTTCGAAGCCTTTCGACCTCGTTCGTTGTTGCCAGTGCAATGTTCCCTGGCGACATGTATTAATCTATCATATTTACATATTTAAAGTCAATAGTTTTTATAAAAAATATCTTTTTTTCTCGTAAAACATTGTTGAATCTACTATTGCAGACATCTAACTATACATGAAATCTCTTAAAAAACCTAGTAAGAAACATATAATCTAGCGTATTTTTCTTCACTACATTATATGCTTCTCTACCCTTTTATCATATTTACCGCTTTTTCATTCCAACATAAATTTCTTATCTATTTTTATTTTGTCGATTCTGTAATTCTAATAATACCTGTTCGAGCGGTAGGTTTTGCTCACGTAATAACACAAGAAGATGATAAAACAGGTCAGCCATTTCATAACGTAATTCATCTTGATTACGATTTTTTGCTGCTAGTAAAACTTCTGCTGCTTCTTCCCCTACTTTTTTCAAAATTTTATCTATTCCTTTTTCAAAAAGATACGTAGTGTAGGCTCCCACAGGCATTTCCTTTTGACGAGTAGCAATTAACGCTTCTAGCTCTTTAAGAATGAAGAAATGGTTATTCTCACTGCTGCTTTCAGCAATCTCACCTACTTCTTCCTCTCGTGAAAAACAGGAATAGCTACCGGTATGACAAGCTGGACCAGCAGGTAAAACCTTTAACAACAAAGCATCTCCATCACAGTCTGCAGAAATAGAAATAAGCTTTTGGCGATTCCCTGATGTCGCCCCTTTATTCCATAATTCTTGTCTGGAACGACTCCAGAGCCATGTTTCGTTTGTTTCATAGGTCTTTTCCAGCGCTTCCCTATTCATATATGCCAATGTAAGAACTTCTTTCGTCAAAGCATGCTGAATAATCACAGGCAATAAACCTTGATCATCAAATCTCAGCTGCTCTATGATTCGGTTCTCTTTCATATCGTACAGGCACCCCCTCGGTTGTTAAAAAATGCTTCACTGCAGAAATAGACGTTTCCTCATAATGAAAGATAGAAGCTGCCAGTGCTGCATCTGCCATTCCCACTGTCAGTACATCCAAAAAATGTTCTACACGTCCAGCACCACCAGACGCAATCACCGGAATTCCTACCGAAGTGGAGACTACACTGGTTAACTCGAGTCCAAAACCCGACTTCTCACCATCATCGTCCATGGAGGTAAGCAAAAGCTCACCAGCGCCTAGCTTCTCCACTTCCCTAGCCCACTCCAGCACATCTAAACCAGTAGCCTTTCGACCACCATGTGTAAATACCTCCCACCTGCCAGAATCCGTTTGCTTCGTATCAATCGCAACGACAATACATTGACTTCCAAAAAAAGAGGCTCCCTCCTGAATTAGCTTGGGATGTAATACTGCGGCTGTATTCAGCGATATCTTGTCTGCGCCAGCTCGCAAAATTCGTTTCATATCTTCAATGGAATGAATACCGCCTCCCACTGTAAAGGGAATCGTTATATGGGCGGCAGTCCTCTCTATAACATCTATCATTATTTTTCGTCCTTCATGAGAGGCTGATATATCCAAAAACACCAGCTCATCAGCACCCTCCCGGCAGTATTTTTTCGCGAGTTCAACCGGATCACCTGCATCTCGTAGGCCTACAAACTGAACACCCTTCACTACCCGGCCCTCTTTAACATCCAAACAAGGAATAATGCGCTTGGTTAACATATTTGTGTAGCCTCCCTTACTTTATCTAAGGCTTCGGAAAGGGAAATAGCTTTCGTGTAAAGTGCCTTGCCAACAATAGCCCCCTCTACGCCACACTCTATTTGATTGGCTAAAGTAAGCAAGTCATTTATATGGCCAACGCCTCCTGAAGCAATGACTTTTTTGCCAGTAGCCATTCCTATGTGAACAATCTCTTCTATATTAGGTCCTGTAAGTGTTCCATCCCTCCCGATATCTGTATAAATAAATAATTCGGCTCCGAGCTCTACCAAATGTTTAGCTATTTCTGTTGCCTGCACTTGGGTTGTGGATAGCCATCCTCTGGTCGCAACGTAGCCGCTTCGGCAGTCCAAGCCAATGGCGATACGCGAACCGTAGCGACGTAACGCCTCAATTGTAAAGCTACGATCCTCTAAAGCCGCTGTACCTAAGATAATTCTTGCGATCCCACACTCCATATATGCTTCAATATCGTGTAAAGTACGAATTCCACCCCCGACTTGAATGGGGACAGATATCGACTTAGCCATTTCACCAATCAGTTCAAAATGTACAGGGGTCCCTTCTTTTGCTCCATCCAAATCCACCACATGCAACCAAGCTGCTCCCGATCCCGACCACATTTGTGCTACATCATAAGGTGACTCCCCATATACTGTTTCTTGATTGAAATCCCCTTGAAATAAGCGGACGCACTTCCCTCCACGTATATCAATAGCAGGATAAATAGTGAATGTCATGCCAGCCCCTCCTTACATTGCTGTACAAAATTAGCTAATAAGGTCATGCCTGTTGACCCGCTTTTCTCTGGATGAAACTGCATGCCGGTAACTTTTCCAGACGAGACGATCGCCGCTACATCATGACCGTAATCCGTGGTGGCAAGCAAATGAGCCAAGTTTTGTACCTGTACATAATAAGAATGCACAAAGTACGCATACTCTCCATCTACTACTCCTTTTACTAAAGGATGCTCTCTATTTCTTAGCGCAAGTTCATTCCAGCCCATATGAGGAATTTTAAAATCTCCTTGAAAGCGCACAGCTCGCCCCGGAAGCAAATTCAAACCCTTATGCACCCCATGCTCTTCACTTTCGCTAAACAAAAGCTGCATTCCTAAGCATATCCCCAACAGCGGACGATCTGTCTGTACATATTCCCGGATCGCTTGATCTAAGCCAATTGTTCGGATATATCTCATGGCATCACCAAAGGCACCCACACCTGGCAGCAATAAACCGCTATAGCTATTTAACTGCTCTGGTTGACTAACAATCTCATGTGCCGCCCCTAAGCGTTCCAATCCTTTGCGTAAACTAAACAAATTTCCCATCCCATAGTCGATAATTCCAATCATATTTCTATAGCATTCCTTTCGTAGAGGGGACTCCTTTTACTCGTGGATCAAGTTGGGTAGCTTCATCAAGCGCGCGTCCGAATGCTTTAAATATTCCTTCAATCATATGATGGGTATTTTGACCATAATGCAAAATGACATGAACGTTCATCCGTGATTCTAAAGCAAATTTCCATAAAAATTCATGCACCAGCTCGGTAGGAAATTGTCCAACCTGACATGAAGGAAAAGTAGCTCGATATTCCAAATGAGGCCGATTACTTATATCAATCACCACCTGAGCCAACGCATCATCCATAGGAACAAATGCATTCCCATAGCGCTTAATTCCCGTTTTATCACCCAGTGCCTCACGTACAGCCTGACCTAAACATATCCCGATATCCTCAACCGTATGATGATAGTCGATCTCGATGTCCCCTTCTGCTTCCACTTGCAATTGAAAATGGCCATGGCGTGTAAATAAATCAAGCATATGGGACAAAAAAGGGACACCTGTATTCAGCTTGCTCTCTCCATTTCCGTCCACTGTAAACTGCAAAGCCACGTTTGTCTCATTGGTTTTACGCTTTATAGTCGCTGTTCTACTCATAGCCTGTTCCATCGCTTTCTTCCTTTCAGCTAGTTTGACAACAGTCTGTCATCCTATTTATCAGGATTTATCGCTAACACTAGCCAGTCTGACTTGAATGGCTTTGGCATGAGCCGTTAGCCCCTCTGTCTCCGCCAGTCTCATAATTTTTTCTCCATGCTCAACAAGATCAGCCTTACTATATGAAATAACACTCATTTTTTTAATAAAATCGTCAACCGATAAAGGAGAAGAGAAACGTGCTGTTCCGTTTGTCGGTAAAACATGATTCGGTCCGGCAAAATAATCGCCTACAGGCTCGGAGCTGTAAGGGCCTAAAAACACAGCTCCGGCATTTTTAATTTTTCCTATATGACTGTGGGCATCTTCTACAAGTAACTCTAGATGCTCAGGGGCTAAACGATTAACCACTGCAAAGCCTTCTTCCAAATCAGCCACAACACAGATAGCTCCATGAGAGCGCAGAGAAGCTTCCGCAATCTGTTTTCTTGGCAGGTTCATGATTTGCCGCTCTATTTCTAAAGCTACTTCCTCAGCTACTTTTTGTGAGGTCGTAATCAAGATAGCTGACGCCAGCGGATCGTGTTCCGCTTGAGATAGGAGGTCGGCAGCAATATAGCTAGGCGAAGCTGTTTCATCTGCTAACACTACGATTTCACTAGGACCTGCTATCATATCAATGCTGACCACTCCAAACACCTCACGTTTGGCTAGCGCGACATAGATATTGCCCGGTCCAACAATTTTATCTACAGCAGGAATCGTTTGCGTCCCATACGTAAGTGCGCCAATTGCTTGGGCTCCACCTACCTTATAAATCTCCGTCACACCAGCGATTTCAGCAGCAACTATAACGGCTGGAGCAATCTTCCCTTCTCGATCTGGTGGTGTGACCATCACAATTTTCTCCACGCCTGCGACTTGTGCTGGAATGGCATTCATGAGTACAGAGGAGGGATAGGAAGCGGAGCCGCCTGGAACATAAAGCCCCACGCTTTGTAGAGGCCGAATCATTTGGCCCAGCATAGTTCCAGACTCTCTTGTCATAAACCAGGATGTACGCGCCTGATGCTGATGATATGCACGAATATTGTCGGCCGCTTCTTGCAAAGCGCTCTGTACCTCAATGGGAACGTGAGCCTTGGCAGCTAGGTACTCTTCTTCTGTTACGCGAATCTTTTCGATGGTTACCCCATCATATTTTTGGGTAAAGGCACGAACTGCTTTATCGCCATTCTCTTTAACCGCTGCTAAAATCTCCCGGACAACACATTGCTGTTCTGTAGTGCCACGGTCAATACTGCGGGCAATACTAAGATTGTGTGCATTTGTAATCCTTAGCATGCTGTTTAGTACCTCCTATTCATCTGAGTACGCCTGCTTTTGGAATGGCCTGTATAAATTTTTCGGCAATGCTTTCTACAGCCTTACTTTTCATTCGATAACTGGAGCGATTGGCAATTAACCTTGTAGTAATATCGCAAATATGTTCAATCTCTATCAGACCATTCTCTTGTAACGTCTGCCCTGTGGAGACAATATCAACAATCCGTTCTGCAAGTCCGATCAAAGGAGCTAATTCGACAGAACCATTTAGCTTAATGACCTCGACCTGCTGACCTTGTTCTCGAAAGTAACGCGATGCAATCGCAGGATATTTGGTAGCTACTCTAGGCTGAACAGTTGGCTGATACTCGGCTAAACCAGCAACCACCATGCGACATTTGCCAATTTCAAGATCAAGTAATTCGTAGACATCCCTGTTTTCTTCCAATAAAACATCTTTGCCTACCACACCAACATCTGCTACGCCATACTCCACATAAGTCGGTACGTCAGTTGGCTTTGCCAAAATAAATTCCATCTGAAAATGCGGAACAGGAATAATCAATCTGCGGGAATCTTTCAAATTTTCACCAACCACGATGCCTGATTCCTGTAAAAAGACTAGCGACTCTTCAAATATGCGCCCCTTTGGCATCGCTATCGTTAGCTTTTGCAATGATTCCGTTTCCTTCACGGTTCCTCGCCTCCCCAGATAACAACATGATTGTGTTTGCAATTTCCAAAAGCATGCTCTGCCTCTGCTGACCATCTTGCTGTAATAACGACATTTTGTTCATCACGTTTTTTCTGTGCATAGCGAAGTGCTTCTGCTCGTTGGTGCTGCTTATATAAAATGACATATCGTTTTTTAGAAAATGGGGCTTCTATATTTGCTATCTGTAATAAACAATCCACTTCGAGTGCAAACCCTGTAGCTGCTGCTGGACGACCAAATTGCTCTAACAATCGATCATATCGGCCGCCGCTTAACAAGGATGAACCCAGTTCTGCTGCATATCCTTCAAAAACAATGCCTGTATAATAATCAAATCGGCCAATGAGCGTTAAGTCTAATAAGATATGCTCCTCCACACCATAAGCCTCCAACGCATCCCACAATGTTGAGATGGTTTGCATAGCTTCCACCGATTTTGAATTTCGCAAGAGCTGCATGCCTTCCCTAACGATCTCTTTACCGCCGCGCAATTGAAGCAAGAAAAGCAGCTTCTCTTTTTCTTTCTCTGTGACAGATAGTCTGCTCACGAGTTGACGATACCCTACATAGTCTCTATGCTGAAGGCATTTCTCCAAGCTTTGTCTCTCCTGCTGATCACCTATGATTTCTTCTAACAAGCCTGTTACCACATCTACATGACCAATTGTTAGTTTAAAGGCAGATACTCCAGCATCCTGCAAGCATGAAATCGCTAAAGCAATTACCTCAGCATCCGCATCTACACTAGCATCTCCGATAAGCTCTACTCCTGTCTGATAAAATTCAGCAGGACGACCAGCTTCTTTCTCTTGCGCACGAAATACATTGGCTTGATAAAATAATCGGATAGGATAAGGTACGTGCTTATACAAGGAGGAGACAACACGAGCTATAGGCGCTGTTACCTCGGGACGTAAAATGACAGTATGCCCCTGTTTATCTAACAGCTTGAACATATGGTCGGTCAGAGTTGCACTTGCTACTCCCACCGTTTCAAAGTACTCTAGCGCAGGTGTGGCAATTTCGTCATATCCCCACCTTGATATACATTGACGCAAAATTCGTTCAATTATACGTTGCTTTTGTAATACCTCAGGCAGTATATCTCGCATGCCTAAAGGCTTTTCAAAAACCAAGGGTGTAGCCATCCTCGTTCCCTCCCACTCCTCTAAACACTTTACTCTGCTAATAAACTAAAGCGAATGAATTAGTAGAAAATATACTACTAAATATCGAAGAGGTCAACACCTTTTTATGACAGCATGTCCGTGTATCATGTGTTTGCCTACTTAACCTAGTAGCAAAAAATTTTTTGGCACTATCACCATCAAGAGTTTTATTTACCTACAAAAAAACCTTTGTCTCCTGACGAGACAAAGGTCCTCTACTTTACTTTACTTTCGAATGGTTTGTAACGGATTTCCACCCACAAATGCTCCTGCTGGTACATCGCGGTGAACAACACTTCCTGCTGCAACCACGGCATTATCACCAATGGCTACTCCTGGCAAAATCGTGGTATTGGCCCCAATTAAAACACGATCGCCAATAATAACTTCCCCAAGGCGATACTCGTCCACTAAATATTCATGGGCTAAAATAGTAGTATTATAGCCAATTACGCAATTTCGTCCAATCGTAATGAGTTCAGGGTACATAATATCCATCATAACCATCAATGCTACAGCAGATTGATCGCCTACCTTGATTCCCAGAAAGGTACGATACATCCAATTCTTCACAAACACAAACGGACAATAACGCGCCAGTTGGATAACAACAAAGTTTCTGCAAACCTTCCAAAAACTCACGGTTTTATACATATGCCAAAGCGGATTGACTCCTCCCGCTACGGGATATCGTTTGGTGTTACGCATAAGCGTCAGATTGCTCCTTTACCTCCCCTACAGGGATCGCATCATCTTAGATAAATGAATCATGGTCTTCAATTGTATCTGTCAAACGCTTGGAGAAATGTACAGCAGCATTGTAGCCCATGCGTTTTAGGCGATAGTTCATAGCTGCTACCTCGATAATTACGGCTAAATTTCGACCCGGACGAACAGGGACAGTAATGACTGGCACATCGGTATCCATTACTTTCATTTTTTCTTCATCTAGTCCCAAACGCTCGTAGTGCTTATGCTGATCCCACAGCTCTAGCTTCACGACCATATCAATGTTTTTCGTATTACGCACAGCTCCCGCACCAAACATCGTCATTACATTGATAATACCTACTCCGCGTATTTCCAATAAATGTTGGATTAAATCAGGGGCCATTCCTGTTAAGTGACCTTCTTGGGTTTGACGAATTTCTACAGCGTCATCGGCTACAAGACGATGACCACGCTTTACCAGTTCCAGAGCTGTCTCACTTTTCCCGATTCCACTTGCACCAAGGATAAAGACACCCACTCCGTATACATCCGTAAGAACCCCATGAATCGTAGCTGTTGGAGCGAGGCGATCCTCCAGATAATTTGTCAGCTTACTAACCAAGCTGGTCGTTGGTAAAGGAGATTGAATGACCGGCACTCCTCTGCTGTTAGATACGTCCAGCACTTCTTGCGGCAATTCCAAATTACGCGCTACACACAAGCAAGGTGTCTCCTCACTCATTAAGAAGCTGAGTCTATCCACTATGGTTTCATTAGGCAATGTATGTAAAAATTCCATTTCAGTCATTCCGAGAATTTGAATGCGTTCTCCAGGATAATGGGATTTATATCCCGCTAGCTGTAATCCAGGTCGACTTAAATCAGTTACGCTGATCGGGCGACTTAATCCCTTTTCGCCACTTACTATTTTCAGTTGAAAATGTTCGACAAGATGACTGACATTTACCATTTGTATCAAACACCACTTTCCCAGCCGAGATCGCTGTTTTCCGTTATTTCTTACCCCTATTGTAACGAACCCACCTTGTGCAAACAACCGTCTTCATGAATTGGCTTGTAACTCCCATCCTTATGTAGATGAAAAGGCATCCCGTTAATTAGGATGCCTTTTGAATGTTGTACTGTAAAGCTTTTACCTTAGGTTTGATTAACTAGTTCTTGAATCCGTTCTTGAGTACGCTTGCGATCACGCTCAAGGATAGGTCCCAAAAACTCTCCTGTATACGATCCCTTAACCTTGGCTACCTCTTCTGGAGTGCCCGTAGCTACAATACTGCCTCCCCGTGTTCCGCCTTCTGGCCCAAGGTCGATTATATGGTCTGCTGTCTTAATAACATCCAGATTATGTTCAATAACCAAAACCGTATCCCCATTTTCTACTAATCGTTGCAAGACTTTTAGCAAGCGGTCAATGTCATAGGTATGCAAGCCTGTAGTCGGTTCATCTAGGATGTAAATGGTGCGCCCCGTACTGCGGCGATGTAATTCCGAAGCTAATTTCACGCGTTGGGCTTCTCCGCCTGATAAAGTAGTGGCCGGTTGTCCTAACTTCATGTAGCCTAAACCAACATCAAGCAGCGTTTGAATTTTTCTTTGGATTTTCGGTACATTTTTGAAAAACTCAACTGCATCTTCCACTGTTGTTTCCAAAATATCAGAAATGCTTTTGCCTTTATATTTAACCTCTAAGGTCTCACGATTGTAGCGTTTTCCATTACAAACCTCGCAGGGTACGTACACGTCCGGCAGAAAATGCATCTCAATCTTGATAATACCGTCTCCTGTGCAAGCTTCACAACGCCCGCCTTTTACGTTAAAGCTAAAACGCCCTTTCTTGTATCCACGCACTTTTGCTTCATTTGTGGAGGCAAATAGGTCACGAATATCATCAAACACACCCGTATACGTTGCTGGGTTGGAACGAGGCGTACGCCCAATTGGCGACTGATCAATATCAACTACCTTGTCCAAATGCTCCAAGCCATTCATTCGTTTAAATTCTCCAGGCTTAGCTTTTGCCCGATTTAATTCACGCGCCAAAGCCTTGTGCAGGATTTCGTTAATGAGAGTACTTTTTCCGGAACCAGAGACACCCGTTACAGCGACGAATACGCCTAATGGAATCTTGACATTCACATTTTTTAGGTTGTTTTCTTTTGCCCCTTCAATCACTATCCATTTATCGCAGGCTTCACCATTTTGAGCAGGCTTGCGTCTTTCAAGGGGTACAGGGATAAATTTACGCCCACTTAAATAAGCTCCTGTCAGAGAGTTGGGATTTTCCATTACTTCTTGCGGAGTTCCTTCCGCCACTATCTGTCCGCCGTGAATCCCTGCTCCAGGACCAATGTCGATAATGTAATCGCAGGCTAGCATCGTATCCTCGTCATGCTCTACCACGATCAGTGTATTTCCTAAGCTTGTCATATGCTCCAGCGTCTTAATCAAGCGAGCATTATCACGCTGATGTAGACCAATGCTTGGCTCGTCCAAAATATATAAGACTCCCATTAGACTAGAGCCAATTTGTGTAGCTAATCGAATGCGTTGCGCTTCTCCACCTGATAATGTACCTGCCGCTCGGCTTAATGTCAGGTAATCAAGCCCCACATCAATAAGGAAATTCAATCTTGCTTTGATCTCCTTTAAAATCATATGAGCGATCTTTATCTCTTTCTCACTTAATTCAACCTGATCAAAAAATTGATGGGCATCCACAATAGATAGACTGGTTAGCTCTGAAATATTACGTTTGCCGATTAAAACAGCAAGGCTCTCTTGACGCAAACGCTGGCCTTTACAAACCGGGCAGGCTTTTTGCCCCATGAAGCCTTCAATTTGTTCACGTATATAATCAGAGCTGGTTTCTAGGTGGCGTCTTTGCAGATTCGGGATTACACCTTCAAATGCCACTGTAGCCTCACGTACTTGACCAAATTCATTCTCATAACGGAATTGAATTTTTTCCCCTTTGCTGCCATATAAAACGATTTGTAATTGCTCATCATCTAGCTCTTCCACCGGCACATCTGTAGGAATGCTAAAATGGCGGCAAGCTGATTCTAATAGTTGAGGGTAGTAGGTAGAAGACTTTGGCTCCCAGGCTGCTATAGCCCCCTCTGATAATGTCTTGGTGGAATCTGGAACAACCAGATCCGGGTCAACCTCCATCCTCACTCCCAATCCATCACACTCTGAGCAGGCTCCGTACGGACTATTAAATGAGAAGATTCTCGGCTCTAACTCGCCAATCGAGAATCCACAGAGCGGACAAGCATGCTTCTCGCTAAATAGCAGTTCTTCCTGATCAATAACATCGACAATTACTTTACCATCAGCTAAACGCAAAGCTGTTTCTAAGGAATCAGCAATGCGTGTCTGAGAATCAGGTTTGACAACGATCCGGTCAATGACAACTTCAATGCTATGCTTTTTGTTTTTTTCCAGACGAATCTCCTCAGATAAATCCCGGACTTCACCATCAACCCGAACCCGAACATACCCTTGTTTACGAATATCTTCTAACAGCTTGACGTGTTCTCCTTTACGTCCCTGAACTAGTGGAGCCAGAATTTGCATACGGGTACGTTCCGGAAATTCCATAATACGATCTACCATTTGTTCGATCGTTTGGGAACTAATCTCTATCCCATGAGTTGGGCAAACAGCTCTTCCAATACGTGCATATAACAGACGCAAATAATCATAGATTTCTGTCACGGTTCCTACGGTAGAACGTGGATTGCGACTCGTGGTCTTCTGATCAATCGAAATAGCCGGAGAGAGACCATCAATGGAATCTACGTCAGGCTTATCCATTTGTCCAAGAAATTGACGAGCATAGGCGGATAGCGACTCTACATAACGACGCTGTCCTTCCGCATAGATCGTATCAAAAGCAAGAGACGATTTTCCTGAACCGGATAGTCCCGTTAAAACAACAAATTTATCTCGTGGGATGACGACATCTATGTTTTTTAAATTATGAGCGCGTGCACCCTTCACCACGATTCGATCTAATGGCATGTATTTCACTCCCTACAGGTCAGCTTTCAACTCCAATATCAAATCGCGAAGCTCTGCTGCACGCTCGAACATGAGATTGCGTGCGGCTTCCTTCATTTCCTCTTCCATTCGCTCGATGACTACTATGCGATCTTTTTTCGGCATCTTCTTTACATCTAAGTGTGGTAGATAATCAGCTTTCTCCTCTGCCACTTTTGTTGCTTCAATAACTCCGCGAACGGCTTTTTGAATCGTTTGCGGTGTGATGCCGTGCTTTTCATTGTAAGCAAGCTGAATACTACGGCGCCGTTCCGTTTCTTGTATGGCTTTCGACATGGAATCAGTCATTTTGTCAGCGTACATAATTACGCGACCCTCTGCATTCCTCGCAGCACGTCCGATGGTTTGGATTAATGACCGCTCATTGCGCAGGAAGCCTTCTTTATCTGCGTCTAAAATGGCAACTAAAGACACTTCCGGTAAATCCAGCCCTTCCCGCAACAAGTTAATCCCGACCAAAACATCAAATTCGCCCAAACGCAGGGCACGTAAAATCTGCATGCGCTCTATGGTCTTAATATCAGAGTGCAGATAACGTACTTTAATGCCAATCTCCTTCAGGTAGTCGGTTAGGTCTTCTGACATCTTCTTGGTAAGAGTCGTTACTAAAACACGCTCGTCTTTAGCAATGGTTGCCTGAATTTCCCCGATTAAATCATCAATTTGTCCTTTTATTGGACGAACGGTGATAGTTGGATCCACTAAACCTGTTGGACGAATGACCTGCTCTGCCATTTTAGGCGTATGCTCCAGTTCATATACTCCTGGCGTGGCTGAAATATAGACAGCTTGCTTTACTTTCTTTTCAAATTCCTCAAACCTAAGCGGACGGTTATCGCGGGCGGACGGTAAGCGGAAGCCATGCTCCACCAGTACATCCTTGCGGGCTCTATCTCCATTGTACATCCCGCGAATTTGTGGGAGGGTCATGTGAGACTCGTCTATCACCATTAAAAAATCATCCGGAAAATAATCAATCAGCGTGTATGGAGGATGTCCCTCTGGTAACCCAGTCAAATGACGGGAGTAGTTCTCAATTCCTGAGCAAAAGCCCATTTCCAGCATCATCTCTATATCGTATCTCGTACGCTGTTCTAGCCGTTGCGCTTCCAATAACTTGCCTGCTGCCTGCAATTCTAACAGCCTTAGTTCCAGCTCCTGTTCAATATTTTCAACAGCCTTCTTCATTTTTTCTTCACGGGTAACGAAGTGAGACGCAGGAAAAATTGCTACGTGGTCCCTGCTTCCCAGAATCTCCCCGGTTAATACATCAATCTCTGTGATGCGTTCAATCTCATCACCAAAAAACTCTACTCGTATTGCCTGTTCACTGCGCGACGCCGGAAATATTTCCAGTACGTCTCCTCGAACACGAAACGTCCCACGAGTAAAGTTAATATCATTGCGGTCATATTGAATATCAACGAGGCGATGCAAGACCTCATCTCTGCTTTTTTCCATGCCTGTACGCAAGGAAAGCACCATCTCTCGATATTCAATCGGGGAACCCAAACCGTATATGCAAGAAACGGATGCTACAATGATGACATCCCGTCTCTCCAATAACGCGCTGGTTGCTGAGTGGCGCAATTTATCAATCTCATCATTAACGCTTGAATCCTTTTCAATATAAGTATCCGAATGAGGAATGTAGGCTTCCGGTTGATAGTAATCGTAGTAACTAACGAAGTATTCTACCGCGTTATTTGGGAAAAACTCACGAAATTCTGCTGCCAACTGAGCAGCTAAGGTCTTGTTATGCGCCATGACTAGTGTAGGTTTGTTCACCTGAGCTATCATATGAGCAGCAGTAAAGGTTTTACCTGTTCCGGTAGCACCCAGCAGAGTTTGATGGCGTTTACCCGCCTTTATTCCTTCCACTAGCTCTGCAATTGCACTAGGCTGATCACCCGAAGGCGTATACTCCGAAACTAACTCAAAACGATCCACGGTCCCCTCATCCTCCTTTTTATATCCTATCCTTCATTATAGCACAATTATTTAAAATTTAAGCAAAAACTCGAACGTTTGTTTGTCTATTCGATATAAGTGATTTTACCGATAATATAGAAAGATAGCAAGTCTATCTGTCTGATAATTTTTACCCATTTGGGAGGAAAATGAATGCCGACCAACAGCATACAAAAATCGCTGGGAGCAGCGAGAGCAGCAGCCAAAGCGACAGCACAAAGCACAACGCCGAAAACAAAGTCTTCCGTACAAGCAGAATATAGCTATGCTAATACAAAAGAATTTTCAACGGGCTTGGATAGCGAATCTTTTATGAAGCTAATGATTGCCCAGATAAAGAATCAAGACCCGATGTCACCGATGGATAACTCTCAATTTATGATGCAAACCGCTATGATGACCATGGTGGAAAAAGTGACGAATATCGAGCTTCTTATGAAGGAGTCAAATAGCAGTCTGTTAAACGTAAAAGAGTACGAGGAAATCATCGGTAAAAAAGCTACCTATGAAGTGGCTCGTAAGGATGACTCTGGTCAAATTTATGTAACAACAGCTTCTGGTACCGTTGACGGAGTAAAAATGGTTGATGGTAGAATCTGGTTTATCGTAGGTAAAGATATTATCTCCCAACAGCAAATCCATGGCTTAGAATCTCTTACATCTCAAACTGGCGTGGACCAAACATTAAAATATGCCAATATGATTGGTTATAAAGTAACGTATACAGAGGAAGGAAAAGACGCGGACGGCAAACCAACCTCAACTGAGTCAACTGGTATCATTCAAGCAGTCAGCATGAAAAACGGTTTGGTTGAATTTGTTCTAGCTGACGGTAAAAAGATTAAATCTACAGATATCGTTGGACTTGAGGTAGTAAAGCCTGAAGAAGAGGAAGAAGTTCCTACTAAGCCGGACGGTTCTGAAGGCCCCGACGAAAACGGCGGCACTGATGGTTCTGAAGGCACTGGTGAAAGCGGCGGCACTGATGGTTCTGAGGGTACTGGCGAAAGCGGAAATCCCGACTCTCAAAAGCCTGATGAATCAGGAAACACTGGAGATTCCCAAACGCCCGGTGACAAGGAAAAGTCTGAGGGTAACACGGATAAGCCCTCTGCATAAATGGCAAGAAGAGGAGTCCAAAACCGTTCTTCTCAACCGAAAAAGATGACCTCATACAAGCTTGAGGTCATCTTTTTGTTGTTTCAATGCTTTTTCCGCGGCACGGGTAACGTAGGGTTTTCCCTGCTACATGCCCAACTCGTGCTCGCCTTTCGGTTTATGCTTCCTTACTCCAAGGAAACCAATTTCTTGCATGGACACAAAATGCGTTGTCCGTTCGTCTGGTACCACAATAATACCCAGCTGATGATGCTGTCCCGCATAGATCGCACTCTGCGTAAATTTTATTTCATGATCCAGTGTCAAAACTTCCATTTTACAGAAAGCTGGATTGGCTTGTAACGCCGGATATAAATCTTCCTTTACCGAGATCGGGTGTCCATTTACCTTAACGATTACCTCGCCGATCCTAATCCCCATTACGTCCGCTGGCGTCCCTGGGAGAACAGCCATCACTTTCAGACCCTTACCAGTAGGAACGTAGTAGGGAGGCAATTTCTCCTCTTGGCGTGAGCTTAGCCAGCCCAACCATTCGTGCCCAAAAAAGGCAAAGAGGGCAGCTACATAAACAAGAGAAGGGACAATAACTGCTACATAGCTTATTCCAAGCAAAATGAATGAATAGAGAAATAAATGCTTGGATAAAGAGTTCGCTTTTTCCTGTGGTGTTTTGGTTTTAGTAATAGCAGAAAAACCAGTAATTGCTGGTAAAAGCAACATCCCAAGTGTAGCCATCGACCAATCCGGAGAAAACAACGGCCATCCCTGAAATAGTGCAGGTACCTGCAATGCCCCTTCTGTAACAGGGGTTAGTACAATGACAGGTGTTAGCCAAAAGGAATGGAGCTGGTAAGCACCTACGACTCTTCCGCGTTTTCCTTCTACAAATAATGGAGATGCATGTCTGCCTCCATGACTTCTAATAAACCATGCTTCTACAATATGTAATAGAGCGACTAAAGCTAGCAGCGGTGCTGGATTAGCATGAGCAAACCACCCCCATACTTTAGCGGCACCAGATACCTCTTCGGCTATGGGAAATAGTTTGGCAAGCCCGTGTAAGCCGGTAAAAATAGCCGTTCCATAGGCCAAGCATAGAAAACGAAATCTTACAAAGGCAAGTAATAAAGCAATCGCCCAAGCAATCCACATGTCAGATATCTGAATAAAGATGCCTAGTAACCCAGCTGCAAGGCTAACGAACAAACCGCCCACTATCCCCAGACCAACAGAACGCAGTGTTTGTGCTAATGGCGAATGGATTCTTACGGAAAACAGTTGACGCTCCCATAGCATTTGTTTGCGATAATGCAGGTAAATCAATATGAGAAACGCATATAGGAGCGGATTTAACAGAAAATGTACCAATGCGTACAAATAGTTGCTTATCAGGTTCCAGAGCACACTCAATTTTCTCTCCCCCTCTAAAAATATAAAAGAGCTTGGCAGCTGCCAAACCTCTAGTGCCGGCAAAACTTATTGCACTTTTACTATCAATCGAAACCATTTATCTTTATACAAAAAAGAACCACGACCGTTTTGTTCGTGGTTCTTACTTTCTACAGAATAGAAAGGTTTCCCTGCTTTTTTTCTTTGGATTATTTTACCTCAGACTGCGCAGTGATTTCCAATGCACGTTGCAATTGGCGATCGTTGTTCGGATCTCTCATTACTTTAATTAAAGCAGTTTGCATTGCTAGACCCGTCTTTTGATCTACTTTTCCCGTCACTTCAAGCTTGTGAGCCTGTTGGAACTTTTTCACTGCGGCTTCAGTAGAAGCATCATAATAGCCATCCAAACGATCTGGCTTCAATTGCAGACCTTCAAGAATTAATTGGAGGTTCTTTACTTCTATCCCATTCATATCGCGTGATAATACCTTATCATGCGGGAGCTGTGTTGCCTTAAAATAATCTGGCTGAGTGACAACCTCGTCAGGTTGGATTCCTTTTTTATGAATCCATTCCCCTTTAGGCGTTAACCATTTAGCAATTGTCAGCTTTAATTGGCTTTTATCCTTCATTTCCATCGTGTTCTGAACGGTACCCTTGCCAAACGTTTTTTCGCCAACCAATTTTGCGCCTGCACTCTCGGACAAGGCACCAGCTAAAATTTCGGAGGCACTAGCAGATCCTCCATCAATTAAAACAGTGATTGGATACGGTTTTCCCTTATCCGCTTTGGAATAAAACGTCTCTACCTGTTCATTATTATTTCCATAGGAGATTTCAACAATTTTAGCCTTATTAGGGATTAAGCCCTCGCTGATACTAGTCGTCGCTTTTAGATAGCCGCCTGGGTTACCACGAACATCAATGATTAATCCTTTAATGCCTTTTTTCTCTAGTTCGGCTAATTCTCTATTAAAATCGTCAGCCGTAGCACTAGCGAAGGAGGTCATTTCTAATTTCCCGATCTTTTTACCGTTACTCTCTAGGATAGAGCTATGGACGGTCTCAATTGGAATATCATCTCGAACAATCACAACAGTAATCGGTTCAGGATTTCCCGCACGCAAAATTTTCAGAGTAGCCTTCGTTCCTTTAGGACCACGAATTTTACCTACCGCTTTATGCAAATCTAAGCCTTCCAAAGATTCGCCATTAACGCTAAGCACCTGATCGTTTGGACGAAGCCCCGCTTTTTCCGCTGGGGAGGTTTTTATCGGTGATACGATGGTAAGCTTACCATTCTTCATTGTTACTTCTGCCCCAATTCCTTCAAATGAAGAATTAAGAGATGCATTAAATTCCGCTGCTGCCTCAGGATCCATATAGTCTGAATACGGATCATCCAACGCAGAGATCATGCCGTTGATGGCTCCCTCCATGAGCTTGTCATCAGCTACCTCATGCACGTAACGCGATTTGATTATTTTATATACTTCCTGTAGCTTGGCAAAGTCTTTGGGCGAACCTTGTCCACCACCAAGAGAGAAAAGACCGTTGCTCCCGCCAGCCACTACTGCATTTGTTGCAGAGCTTAACGGAACTGTTTTCACAGCAATCACAGTTAGAAGACTGCTGGTCAACATACCGGCTAGCACAAGGGCAAGCACCTTGCGTCCGTTCCATTTCATACTATACACCATCCTTTTTGTCTGCCATGGAAAAGCTATGCAACTAGTGTATGCAAAGTGGAGCTACAATATTTGCGACAATCCTAGCGGATGTATGGTGCTGGATCAACAGGTCGATTGTTTCTATACACGGTGAAATGCAGATGGTTACCAGTTGAGCGTCCAGTGGAACCTACCTCTGCAATCTTTTCACCACGTTTTACAGCTTGTCCAACACGAACTTTGATCCCGCCTTCACGAATATGCCCGTATAACGTACTGATTTCTTTATTGTGCTGTATAACAACTGCATTACCATATCCTCGCATCGTTGAAGCAAAAATAACGATACCATCCTCGGCTGCTTTAATCGTCGTTCCCCTTGGTGCTGCCATGTCTAATCCATCGTGCCCTGCGGCTTTGCCTGTGAATGGATCGGCCCGATAACCAAATGAGGAAGTAAGAACGAACGAGTCAAGCGGAACTCCCAATTTTCCACCTTTGTAATTACTTACACTGCTTAAATTGCGCTTTTCCAATAGCTTAGCAGATTCTGCTTGAATCATTGCTCTCATGGCTTCTTGTGCCTCTGCTTCGATTTCTATGAGATTGTTTTCTTTCTTCTTAAGCTCGGCTTTTATAACCACACTGCGATTATATTGTCGATCGAGCTCTTCTTTTAAATCTTCACTTTTTGAGAACATTGTTTTATAGGAAGCAAGTAAATTATCCACGTCTTTCTTCCGTTTTTCAATGGTTTGTTTATCCTTTTTGTTCTCCTCCAAAATCCGATTATCCTGTTCCACGATCAGCTTCATGCCGTGCATGCGTGTCAACAAATCGCCAAAATCCGAGGAGCCCATCAGCACATCCAGATAGGATACCTTACCTCGCTTATACATTGCTTTGACACGTGTTTTTAATAGTTCATCACGCTTAGCCACTCGATCTATAGCGGAATCTAAATCTTCCTGTGCAACCACAGCCTTTTTAGCTGTCAGGTGAATGTCTTTATCCAGCTTGTCCAGCTTCTGCTGTGTTTCTTCTCGCTTTAGATCGATGGCAAATAGTTCATGATCTAAATTTTTCTGCTCATTTCTCACTGTATTAATTTGATTCTTAATAGTGGTTACCTGTTGCTGTTGCTTCTTTTTCTGCGACCGAATTTGTTCTAGCTCTCGATTGATCGTTTGTAGAGATTTCTTGCTGGCATACCCCGCAGGAGCAGGCGCTAGTCCCCATGCCAGCATACTGGTCGCTAAAACAGAAAGAATGAGGTTATTCTTTTTCATTTCCACGTGCCCTCCCATAGCCTTATTCTATCAATTGCTCTATCATCTACACCTTCAAGAATTTGCGAACGGAAAGCATACTTCCCCAAATACCAATAAAAGCACCAATCCCTATCAATAACAGTCCTACCTGATAGGCAAACGGATTCATTGGCAATAAAGGAAGCATAGAGCTATACATACTAGCGTGTATTTGTTGCAATAAATAGTAGTAACCTACTGTAAGGATAGTAATAGGAATAATCGCTCCCATTACACCCATAAACAGACCTTCAACAAAGAAAGGCCAACGAATAAACCAGTTGGTTGCTCCTACTAACTTCATAATTTCAATTTCACGACGGCGTGCAACAATTGTTAGTTTAATCGTGTTAGCAATAAGGAACATCGCCGTGAAAGCTAATCCAATAATGAAGAAAATGCCTACATTACGCAAAATATTGGTCGCAGCAAACAAATTGTTTACCGTGTCCGCTCCGTAGTCGACATCTTCAATATGTTCCATCTCTTTGACCTGCTTAGCGACAAAATCTACATCTTTTGGTTCTTTGGTTTTCACCACCAATGCATCTGGCAGTGGATTTTCCTTCTCCAAGCCATCTAAAAGCTTCCCATTTTCACCTAGCTGCTCCCGCAAATCCTTTAACCCTTGGGCTTTTGGAACATAGGCAACGGTCTCTACAGCTGGCAATGCCTTCACTTGCTTTTGTAAGCTCTCCGCTACCGCCTTATCTGAGGTAACATCCATAAAAACACGTATTTCAACCTGATTTTCCACCAATTTTGCCATGTGATTAACATTTAGTGCGAGCAGTAAAAATACACCTAAGATCAATAATGTAATGGTTACGGCACTAACTGAAGCAAAAGTCATCCAGCCATTCCGTCCCAGATTTTTTACACCTTCCCGCACATGGCGTCCGTATGTACTAATCTTCATAACCGTATTCCCCTCTCTGTTCATCGCGGGCAATTTCACCAGCTTCAATCGCGATGACACGACGGCGAATCGTATTAACAATCTCACGGTTATGTGTTGCCATCACAACGGTCGTTCCACGCTGATTGATCTCTTCAAACAAGCGCATAATATCCCAAGAAGTTTCGGGATCAAGGTTACCCGTAGGCTCGTCCGCAATAATGATACTTGGATTGTTAACGATAGCCCGCGCCAAAGCGACTCGTTGTTGCTCCCCACCCGATAATTCTCCTGGCAGCATTTTTGCTTTATGCTTTAATTTGACAAGATTAAGCACATCTAAAACACGAGGCTTGATGCTCTTCTTATTCGCCTCAATAACTTCCATTGCAAATGCAACATTTTCAAATACCGTTAAAGTTGGCAATAGTTTAAAATCCTGAAAAACAACTCCGATACTGCGGCGTACATTTGGTATTTGTCTTTCCTTAATGCGACTGACATTAAATCCGTTTAAAAAGATTTGTCCTTTGGTTGGTCTTTCTTCCCGATACATTAATTTAATAAAGGTGGATTTACCAGCACCACTTGGACCTACAACATAAACAAATTCACCCTTATCGATTTTTACATTAATCCCCTTTAGCGCATTGGTGCCATTGGGATATGTTTTCCAGACATCATACATCTCGATCAAAAAAATCACACCCTACTATCGCTTATGTTCTTGAAGCATCAGAAAAAGACAAAAAATACTAGCATCTGATCACTTTTTCTATTATACCACTGAGTTTCCGTGTTGTTATCCCCTAATTATCGCATTTCTTGTCGGTAAAATGGAAAAAAACAACAAAAAATTGTGATCTTGTACCCACTTTTTCATATTGACAACTATTTTCTTACTTTTTTTACATAAGTTCTTTATTCAAAGAAATCCAGTATCTAGCCCATTATTGCATGAACTAATTTACATACAATTCTCCACTCATAGATATTTGTAACTGGAGAGTTCACAGCAAAAAGGACCAGCTTTCGATTAGCTGATCCTTATAACGTTTGCAAGTTTGCCCTCTATTTTTATCTATACCACAGGCGACTTAATGTCTACCAGCGCCTCCACCATAACCTTCTGACTATGTGTTGCGACCCAAGCCCTGTTTCCTTTACCTTTCTCCTGATAAAATTGAATCTGCTGTTCAACCTGTTGTTTAGCCGTTCCACCTAACACATTCCGTGCATTCACTACCGTATCAATATCTAGCGCTTGGTAGACATCTCGGTCGATGAGTGGGGAAAACTCACGGAACTCCTCTAAGGAAAGATCGAGCAAATATTTGTGACGTTCAATGCAATAGAGAACCGCATTTCCTACGATTTCATGCGCCTTCCTAAACGGAATTTGTTTCGTGACTAGATAATCTGCCAGGTCTGTTGCATTGGAGAAATCCTGGGTGACCGCTTTTCGCATCTGCTCCGTTTTAACCTGCATAGTAGAAATCATCGGCGTTAACAAAGCCAATGCTCCATGCAACGTCTCCACAGTATCGAACATGCCCTCTTTATCCTCTTGCATGTCTTTGTTATAGGCCAGCGGCAAGCCTTTTAGCACCGTTAGCATTCCGATTAAGTTTCCATAAACACGCCCTGTCTTACCACGCACAAGCTCTGCTACATCCGGATTCTTCTTCTGTGGCATGATGCTTGAACCAGTGCAAAATGCATCGTCTAATTCAATGAAGGAAAATTCCTGACTGCTCCAGATCACTAGCTCTTCGCACAAACGAGAGAGATGGGTCATTAATAAGGAAGCATGCGATAAAAACTCAACAATAAAATCTCGATCGCTGACCGCATCCATGCTATTTTGATAGATCCCGTCAAATTGAAGCATAGAGGCAACGAACTGCCGATCTATCGGAAACGTAGTCCCAGCAAGCGCCCCCGCTCCCAAAGGCAAGATATTTACCCTTTTAAACGAATCCTGCATCCGTTCCAAATCACGTTGCAGCATAGATACATACGCCATCAAATGATAGCCAAAAAGCACTGGCTGCGCCCTTTGCAAATGCGTATACCCGGGCATAACCGTTTCCAAATGATTCTGGGCTTGCTCTAATAAAGCCTGCTGCAGATACATGGTTAATTCGATAATTTCCATCAGTTTTTCACGCAGATATAAATGCATATCTAGCGCTACCTGATCATTTCTGCTTCTGCCTGTGTGAAGTTTCCCGCCTAAAGGTCCTATTTCTTCGATTAGTAGCTTCTCAATGTTCATATGAATATCTTCATGAGCGATTTCAAATTGAACCTGCTTCCGTTCAATTTTTTCTTTGACCTTTTTCAAACCAGCAATGATTTGACGCACCTCATCCATCGAAAGAATGCCACATTTTCCGAGCATTGCGACATGCGCCGAGCTGCCCACAATATCCTGACGCCACAATCTTTGGTCAAACGAAATAGAGGCTGTATATTCATCTACGAGTTGATTGGTTGGTTTAGTAAAACGTCCTCCCCAAAGTTTCATGGCTTAATCGCTTCCTTTTCTGTTTTACTTGTAGAAGGAGAAGCCGCTGAAGCAGAGTTGCTTTCAAGCTCGGAATGGTTTTCTTGTACAGAATTGCTATTAACCTGTGAATACACCTTTGTAGGCAAGCCCCACAATTTAATAAAGCCAAGTGCCGCCTTATGATCAAATTGATCGCCGGCATTATAGGTAGCCAACTCATGGCTGTACAAGGACGCATCTGATTTACGTCCGACTACAATGGCCTGACCCTTATGAAGCTTAACACGAACAGTACCTGTTACATTTGCCTGAGTCTCTTCTATAAATGCTTGCAGAGCAGAACGAATTGGGGAATACCAGAGACCCTCATAAATCACCTGAGCCATTTTTTGTTCCACGATTGGTTTAAATTGAGCGACTTCACGAGGCTGTGTCAAAAACTCTAGCTCCCGATGCGCTAGAATGAGTGTAGTAGCCGCCGGTGTCTCATATACCTCACGAGATTTAATACCTACTAAGCGATTTTCCACATGGTCAACCCGACCGACTCCGTGTTTGCCTGCTATTTTATTTAGAGCTAGAATGAGCTCAGCAAGCGTCATTGCTTCCCCATTTAAAGCAGTCGGAACACCTTTGGTAAAGCTAATCTCGATCTCTTCCGCTTGATCTGGAGCATCTTCAATCGAGGCCGTTAACTCATAAGCTCCCTCAGGCGGTGCAGCCCACGGATCTTCGAGAATACCGCACTCGCAGCTTCTTCCCCAAAGATTCTGGTCGATTGAATATGGGTTATCCAGATTAATCGGGATTGGAATATTATTTTTCTTCGCATACTCAATCTCTTCATCACGTGTCCAGCCCCACTCACGAACTGGCGCAACAATTTGAATATTTGGATTGAGGGCAGTAAAAGAAATGTCAAAACGGACCTGATCGTTTCCTTTACCCGTGCATCCATGAGCAACAGCTACTGCCCCCTCCTGATTCGCAATCTCAATCAAAATTTTAGAAATCAAGTAGCGAGACAGAGCGGATACCAATGGATATTTTCCCTCATACATAGCATTGGCTTGTAGAGCCGGCAAAACATATTCTTTCGCGAAAGCTTCCTTCGCGTCTATTACGATGGATTTATATGCACCAACTTGCATCGCTTTTTTTTGGATAAACTCCAAATCCTTCCCTTCCCCCACATCGAGGGCAACCGCGATCACGTCGTAGTTATAAGTATCTTGCAACCATTTAATTGCTACAGAAGTATCTAAACCACCAGAATACGCTAATACAATTTTATCTTTTTTCATCGTTGTCTCTCCATTTCGTAGTATTTTTTCTGGGTAATTATTCATATTGTACTATAAAATGACATTGGTTCCATATTAATAAGAAGGAATTTACATTACAGATGCCAACAATGCTTTTTGTGCATGGAGACGATTCTCCGCTTCTTCAAACACCACAGAATGAGGTCCATCGATAATCTCTGCTGTCACCTCTTCACCACGGTGCACAGGGAGACAATGCATAAAGATATAATCTGAATCGGCTCTGGATACCAGTTTTTCATTTACCTGATAGGCGGTGAAATCTTTCAAACGTTGCTCATTCTCTTTCTCAAAGCCCATGCTGGTCCATACATCGGTATAAATCACGTCTGCTTGATCAACAGCTTCATTTGCATCGTGAGTCATCATAAATTTTCCACCATATTGAGTAGCGTATTCCACTGCCTTTGCAGCAATAGCCTTTTGCATCTCATATCCTGGAGGTGTAGCAAGACGTACATCTAATCCGAGAATCAAGGCCCCTAGGGCAAGCGAATTTGCCACATTATTGCCGTCTCCGATGAAGGCTAGCTTAATTCCCTGCAATCTGCCTTTGTGTTCCTGTATCGTTAAAAGATCAGCCAAAGCCTGGCAAGGATGATACAAATCAGTTAGCCCATTAATAACCGGTACACTAGCATGCTTTGCTAGCTCTACGACATTTTCGTGAGCATGAGTTCGTATCATAATTCCGTCTACATAACTAGATAAAATTTTCGCTGTATCTGAAATTGTTTCACCGCGCCCTAGCTGTAGGTCTTTATCAGTCAGAAACAAACTGCTTCCCCCTAATTGATACATCCCTACTTCAAAAGATACACGAGTACGCGTGGAGGATTTCGTAAAGATCATCGCTAATGTTTTTCCAGCTAATGGTTGGTAGGCCGTGCCGCTTTTTTGCATCGACTTTATTTGACTAGCATAATGCAGTAGTTCGAGCATCTCCTCCCTACTCCACTCGTCAATCTGTAGTGTATTTTTTCCTCTATAAAGAGAGGGTTGAACGTCTGCATAGAGATCCAAGTTCTTCACAGGCTTCATTACTTTCGCTCTCCTTTTCTTGACAAATTTGTAAATAGGCCGCAAATGTCTCGACAACAGTGAACAACGTAATGCCATGCTGAACAGATAAGCTACGCAGTTGAAACCCTGTACGTTCTGCCTGATTTCCTTTTGTAGCGGTAATTAATGACGTTTGAATGAATCCAGCTTTAACCAACGACGTATAGTCAGCTAATCCTTTACATATTTGCGTAATTTCAATGCCGTGATTATTCAAAAACTGCGCCGTGCCCTCTGTTGCATAGATACGTACCCCCGATACTTTTCTTTCCCGAAGGTAGGGTAATACGCTTGCTTTGTCAGCATCGTTTAGTGAAAGAAATAGACCATCTCCACTAGCTAGCCGTTTATTCGCACCCTGTTTGTAGGCAAAAGCTTTACTGAATGCCTCTGTTACAGTTCGACCAAGTCCCAGAATCTCACCTGTAGATTTCATTTCAGGTCCTAATAAAGGGTCTACACCCACTAGCTTAGTGGAAGAAAACACGGGAGCCTTTACCACAAAAAAATGAATGTCTTCTGAAAGTCCTAGCTCATAGCCCATATCCGCTAAACGCTCCCCAAGGGAGACTAGCACAGCCAATTCCACCATCGGGATATTGGTCACCTTACTCGTAATTGGCACTGTACGAGAAGCACGTGGATTTACCTCTAACACATAAACATTTGAATCCTGTAGGACGAACTGGAGATTCATAATCCCGATTGCTTGCATTTCCTTAGCGATTTTCTTGGTATAGTGGACTATTAGTCGCTTTTGTTGTTCTGTGAGATGCTGGGCAGGAAACAAGGCAATACTATCTCCTGAATGTATTCCCGCTTTCTCAACATGTTCAAAAATTCCGGGAATTAATACATCATAGCCATCCGTTATCGCATCTAACTCGACTTCGATACCCGATATAAATTGATCGATCAGCAAGGGAAAACAACTGGTGTCAACCTGTTCATCAATCCAGCCTTGCATAGCTGCACGCAGCTCGCCCTCATCATGCACAACCGTCATTCCTTGGCCTCCAATAACGTAGGAGGGGCGCAGCAATACAGGATAGCCAATGCTAGCAGCAACCTGAATCGCCTCTTCTGTGGAATAGACTCCCCTCCCTGGTATGTGGGGAATATTTAGCTTTTGGAGCATCTGATAAAACAGTTCTCGATCCTCGACCCGTTTCATTTGCTCTAAGGCTGTTCCCAAGACGGTCAGCCCCGCTTCTTGGATAGCACCAGCCAGGTTAATCGCAGTCTGACCACCGAATTGGACGAATACCCCACCTACTTCTTCTTGCCTAGCTACATGTAGCACATCTTCAATATGCAAAGGCTCAAAATAAAGATGATCGGCCGTTTCGTAATCGGTACTCACTGTCTCTGGGTTATTGTTAATCACAATGGCTTTCAGCTTCTGTTTTTGCAAAGCCTTAGCTGCATGCACAGAGCAATAATCAAATTCAATCCCCTGCCCAATACGGATGGGCCCCGAGCCTAGCACCAATATTTTTTTTGCTGATAAAGATACCACCTCATTCTTGCCTTGCCATGTGGAGTAATAATAAGCTGTCTTTGCATCAAACTCTCCCGCACACGTATCGACCATGTTATAGACCGGCATGAGACCCCATTTCTGACGCATTTTCCAAATTTCACTTACAGGAAGCTTCATCATCCAGGCAATCGTCTGATCGGTAATGCCAATTTCCTTACAAGCTCTCAATTCTTCCATACGCAACGTGTCTTTGCATGATGCTTTCAACCTTTTCTCCCACTGGATAATGGACTTAATATGATCTAAATAGAAAGGGTCAATTTCTGTTTTCATGTGAAGCTCTTGTATACTCATACCCCGACGTAACGCTTCTGCTACAGCAAATAAACGAAGGTCCGTGGCAATCTTTAATAGTTTCTCCAACTCCTCCAAAGATAGAGATGCAATATCCTTTCGGTAGAGATAATGACAGCCAATTTCTAAAGAACGGAGAGCTTTTAACAAAGCAGCCTCAAAAGTTCGAGCAATGGCCATTACCTCGCCTGTTGCTTTCATTTGTGTTCCTAGATTGCGGTCAGCTAATGGGAATTTATCAAAGGGCCAACGTGGAATTTTGACAACTACATAATCCAATGCTGGTTCAAAGCTAGCATAGGTATAGCCGGTGATAGGGTTGAGCACCTCGTCCAAGTGATAGCCCAATGCTAATTTTGCAGCGATCCTTGCGATCGGATAGCCTGTCGCTTTGGAAGCTAAGGCTGAGGAACGACTAACCCTCGGATTTACTTCAATGAGGTAATAGCGATCTGAATGTGGGTCTAAGGCAAATTGAATATTACAACCACCCACTACACCTAACGCTCGAATCACTTTGGTAGAAACACTGCGTAGCATCTGATATTGACGATCTGTTAAGGTTTGAGAAGGCGCTACAACGATACTATCTCCCGTATGAACACCGACTGGGTCTATATTTTCCATGTTACAAACGATCATGCAGGTATCATTTGCATCTCGCATGACTTCATACTCAATTTCCTTCCAGCCCTTCACACTTCTTTCCACTAGCACCTGTTGTATTGGACTTGCTGCCAGTCCTTGTTCAGCGATCTGTTCGAGAGCCTGTTGATCAGAAGCAATTCCTCCTCCTGCTCCTCCAAGTGTATAAGCTGGACGAACAATCACGGGATAACCAA
Source organism: Brevibacillus sp. SKDU10 (assembly GCF_001645205.1). NCBI lineage: Bacteria > Bacillati > Bacillota > Bacilli > Caryophanales > Paenibacillaceae > Brevibacillus > Brevibacillus sp. SKDU10. Next base: position 28,081 of record NZ_LSSO01000013.1, read on the forward strand.
TCTGATCCGCAAAATGTAGAGCTTCCTGTATAGTACTCACTGTTATGCTTTCAGGAACAGGTTCATGAATGTTATTCAACATTCGTTTAAATAACTCGCGATCCTCACCGTTCTGAATAGCAGTCAAGGGAGTCCCTAGCAAAGCTACTCCAAAGCGATCTAATACGCCTGCCTCAGCTAATTCCACAGCCAAATTAAGTCCTGTCTGACCGCCTAGTGTTGGCAGCAATCCATCCGGTCGTTCCTTTTGTATAATTTTTGTGATCGAAGTGACAGTTAATGGTTCCAGATACACCTTATCTGCAATCTGCTCATCGGTCATGATAGTAGCTGGATTGTTATTCACCAGCACAACTTCTACGCCTTCCTCCTTCAGCGAAAGACAAGCTTGTGCCCCGGAATAATCAAACTCCGCTGCCTGCCCAATCACAATCGGACCCGAACCGATTACCAGCACTTTATGAATGTGTTGTTGTTTAGGCATAATGCTTCGCTCCTATCGTTTGAACCGACTCCAAGAAGGTCGCAATAATATGTGAGGTATCATCTGGTCCCGGATGTGCTTCTGGATGGAATTGCACGCTCATAATGGGCAGATACATATGTCGTAGCCCTTCCACACTGCCATCATTTACATTTCGGTAGGTGACCATTAGGTTTTGCTTATCTAATCCCTCCTCCTTCACCACATAGCTATGATTCTGCGAAGTTATATATACTTTACCAGTGCTCAGCTCTTTTACAGGATGGTTGCTTCCGCGATGCCCAAAGGGAAGTCGTTCTGTCTGTCCACCAAACATCAATGACAATATCTGATGCCCCAAACAAATTCCTAATGTCGGAAATGCTTCGGCTAATTTACGCCATTGTGGACAATATTTTCGTAATTGTTCAGGGTTACCAGGCCCATTGGAGAAGACGATACCATCTGGCTGTAGGGCCCTAATTTCCTCCATACGCGTCTGATAAGGTACAACCGTTACCTTGCAGCCAAGCTTTAACAGGGCTTGCAAAATAGAGTGCTTCATACCCAAATCAATGACTACAATATGCTCCCCTTCTCCTCGATAGGTGATGGACCGGGTTCTGGAAACATGCTCTACAAAAATGCGCTCCTCCTGACGAAGCTTATGCAAAGCAATCTCCTCTGCTGTCATGGGCTGATCAGCTAGAACACCGTAAAGCAGACCACCCTGCCGGACCTTTTGTGTAATCGACCGTGTGTCTACTCCAGCTAAAATAGGGAAGCCGAACTGCTTTGCAGCCGCATCTAGAGATATCCGGGAACGAAAATGGCTAGGGTTTTGACAAAGCTGACTAACGACCATGCCAGAAATAGCAGGCTGAGTTGATTCATAGTCGATTTCATTAACACCATAATTCCCAATCAACGGATAGGTGAAGGTGACGATCTGACCATAAAAGGAAGGGTCGCTCATCACCTCCTGATACCCAGTCATTCCTGTATGAAAAACCACCTCTCCGTATGAGGTAAGTGGTGCTCCATATAGCTTGCCTGCAAATACTTCTCCGCTCTCTAACGTAAGAAAACCTGTATTGTTGCTCTGTAAATACTTATCCAACGCAACCAGCTCCTATCGGCAAAAAGTTACCAACACTCCACTTTATGAATATATATTCGTTATTTTTGTATAATAATACATTCACTCCAAAAAAAATGCAACGATTTTTCTGAATAAAATCAAAAATCGTTGCATGATTATTTCTGATATCTGGCGATCTTACTTCTCTCCTGACTGCAAAATCTCTTTTAGCACTAGCACTAATTGGTCGATCTCTGACTTTTGTATGATGAGCGCCGGCAATAATCGGATAACGTTTGGACCTGCCTGTAGCAATAATACGCCTTTTTGCTGAGCCGCTTTTAGATACCCGCTTACCTCGCCAGTCATTTCTAAACCAACCATCAACCCGAGCCCGCGTACCCCTTTTATTTGATGGGGATATCGCTTGGCTATTTCTTTTAACGCATCAAGCAGGTATTCGCTCATAGCTTTTACATGCAATAATATGTTCTGTTGCTCCATCTCCAAAAGTGTTGCCATTCCTGCTGTTGCAGCTAATTGATTCCCTCCAAAGGTGGTCCCATGTGAGCCTGGAGAAAAGGCCGCGGCTACCGCCTCAGTTGCAAGCATTGCTCCTATTGGAAAACCACTGCCTAATCCTTTAGCCAGCGTAATCACATCGGGTACGATTCCATAGTGCTGATAACTAAACCATTCACCTGTTCGACCAATACCTGTCTGCACCTCATCTATCATCAATAAAATATCATTTGATTTACACCACTCGTACAATTTGGTCACGAACTCCGTTGATGCCGGATGAACGCCGCCTTCTCCTTGTACAAGCTCTAGCAATACGGCGCACGTTTGGTTTGTCGTCACGTTCTTCACTGCTTCTACATCTCCGTATGGCACAGTGATAAATCCGGCCGGCAAAGGATTAAAGCCCTCTTTTACCTTTTGCTGACCTGTAGCTGTTAACGTAGCTAGGGTTCTGCCATGGAAGGACTGCTCAAACGTAATAATTTCGAAACGATCCTCATTCTTAGTTTTTTGGGCATAACGTCGCGCTAGTTTAATCGCCGCTTCATTCGCTTCCGCCCCGCTGTTGCAAAAGAACACTTGATCTAAACCAGACAATTCAGTCAGTTTTTTTCCTAATTCCTCTTGCAGCGGATGTTGCGTTACATTGGAGCTATGCCATAAGGTATCTAGCTGCTGATGCAGTTTTGCTGATACGGCAGGAGGACAATGCCCCAGCGATGTCACACCGATACCAGATGTGCAGTCTAAATACGCTTTTCCTGTATGATCCCAGACCGTGGTGCCACTCCCTTTGACAATTGTAACATCCCAACGTGCATAAGTATTCATCACATGCATTTTTTCTGTATAAACAGCCATGAGCGATCTCTCTCCTTTTTCCCTAATCAATTTCTGTTGCAACGAAAGCCTGTGAGTCCTGTCCACGCGGCATCCCGGCCGAAATGGAAGTACCTACAGCTCTTCCTTTTACCAAACCATCAAGCGTTTCTGCCGCTCCCTTGCAAATAACAACCTCCTGAACCCCCTGAGCCAGTGCGTCTAAAGCTGCTTGAACCTTCGGAATCATTCCACCCGTAATCATTTGGTTCTGAATCATCATTTGGATGTCTTCAATCGTAACGCTTGGCAGCAATTGTTTTTCTCCTAGCTCATTCTCCTCCCAAATTCCCGGCACATCTGTAAGCATCAGCATTTGTTTCGCGCCCAGAGCAGATGCAATCGCCCCTGCTGCTGTATCTGCGTTGCAGTTAAAACGTGTGTTGCCATCCTCTGATACGGCAATAGGTGCCACGACTGGAATATAGCCATTCGCAAGCAACAATTGAAGAGGTGCTGGATTCACTGCTGTAATCTTTCCAACCAGTCCTAATCCATCCATTTTCTCTACTGCTTGCAATAAGGAACCATCTACTCCGCTTAATCCCCATGCTTTTCCCCCTGCATGCAATAGCTTTCGAACGACCAGTTTATTCATTGGACCGCTTAATACCATTTCCACGGCTTGCATGGTAGCCTCATCCGTTACTCGCAATCCGTTAGAAAAGATAGGCTCGATCTGCAATTGATCTAGCATTTGATTTATCGCCGGTCCGCCCCCATGTACAATTACAATAGATTTTCCTTCTGCTTGTAGGGTAGCAAGCTTGTTGTAGAAAGATTCAGGCAATTGCCCCAGCATGCTTCCACCGCATTTGATTACCATAACCTCATGTAGCATGTTACAAGTCTCCTATTCATAAGTAGTTGACCTAGAATACCTTGCTTCGCGCAAAACGTCACATATCACTACGGATAAAGAGCATGTTTAGGTAACCCCAGCGTCTCTTCAAATCCAAACAACAAATTCATATTTTGGATTGCCTGACCCGCCGCACCTTTAACCATGTTATCAATAACGGATAAGATGATAATACGACCCGTTCTTTCATCAAAATGAAGGGCGATATCGCAGTAATTTGTCCCAAGCACCTCTTTCGTGCGCGGATAGGACCCAAATGGTCTTACACGGACAAAAGGAGCATCCTGATATGCATGTTCATACAGCTTTTGTAAGCCTTCAACGGTAAAGCCTACGTCCTTACTTTTATCTATGAGAATATAACTAGTGGTCAAAATCCCTCTGGTCATCGGCACCAGATGAGGAGTGAACTGAATAGCTATCTCTTTCTTCGTCATTTGTAAAATTCCCTGCTCGATCTCTGGTGTATGCTGATGCTGCCCTACTTTATAAGCGTGAAAGCTATCATTTAATTCGCTGTAATGAACACTAAGCGACGCTCCACGCCCAGCACCCGAGACTCCTGATTTAGCATCAACAATGATACTGTCAGGCTTGATCCACTCTGTTTGGAGTAGCGGTAACAGGGAAAGCAGGGCAGCAGTTGGGTAGCAGCCCGGATTAGCAACCACCGAAGCTTCTCTTACTTTAGATTTGTTCCATTCAGGCAAGCCATAGACAGCCTGCTGCAATACTTCCTTCGTTGCTGGTGACTTCTTATACCATTCCTGATAAGCCTCAGGAGATCGGAGCCTAAGATCACCAGATAAATCGATAATCTTCACTCCCCCCTTTATTAAAGCAGGCGATATTTCAGCACTCACCCCGGCTGGTGTTGCTAAGAACACGACATCATTCTCCTGTGCAATTTTCTCTGGCTGAATCCCCTGTAGCATGGGTAAATCTGCACTCTGCAAATGAGGGAAGAATTCAGCCAATGATCTGCCTTCTGCTGAGCTAGAATAAAGACTATGTATGTATATCTCAGGATGCTGCAATAAGATACGAATGAGTTCAATACCGCTATATCCAGTGGCTCCAATAATCCCAATACGTTTCATCGCTCTCACTCCTAGATTTTATGCATAAATATACATTTATAATAATAAAAATTCTAATTGATTACAAATATTATTTTGGCTAAAAAGGATGAGATCCCAAGGACCTCACCCTATTCGTTCGTTCTATTTCTTTTCTGCTAGCCAAGCTGCAATTGTTTCTGCATCTTCGCCTTTAGACATGTTGGCTGGCATGCTGCCTTTTCCATTTTTAATGATCTCTAATATTTCATCTTTATTGTATTTGCTACCTATTGTTTCTAGGGAAGGACCGGTCGCTCCCTTCAAGTCCACACCGTGACAGCCAACACAACTGCTTTGTTTGAATTTTTCTTCTCCCGCTGATGCAGTCGCTGTATCTCCACTTGCCTTCTCTGCCGCCGGCTTTTCTTCCGGTGCAGGTTGTGATTGTTGTCCACCACAGGCTGTTAATCCCACAGCAAGCGCTCCTACCATCAATACAGTTGCTAAACGTTTCATTTTTTGAATGCCTCCCTTTCTTTGCAACTAAAAATAGGTACAAACGAGCAGTAGACTATATAGCCATTACCGTTTGTACCTGTGCTACTTTACTTCACTTGCTTCTCTGTTTTTACCATTAGCTAAGCTACATCCAAATTGGTGTAATTTGCTAAATGTAGTATATCATAGTAGTATGCGTTTTCTCAGCAACTGTATCAGTGTTCATAAGATTGTAAAACATTTTAGAAAAGAGCAATATATCAAAACTATCAAACTTAAAAAACTACGCAAAAACGAAAAAGCACTTTTGCATAATTGCAAAAGTGCTCACTGTTCTTATATGGTGCCGAAGACCGGACTTGAACCGGTACGGGATTACTCCCGACAGATTTTAAGTCTGTTGCGTCTGCCTATTCCGCCACTCCGGCAGATAAATGGTGCGGGTGGAGGGACTTGAACCCCCACGGTCGCCCGCCAGAACCTAAATCTGGTGCGTCTGCCAATTCCGCCACACCCGCATCGTGTTGACTTCTATAGTCTAACATAGCAATCTGGTAAATGCAATACTTTTTCTATTTTTTATTTCTAATTCTTTTCTAGTAAAAAAAGAGGCTGAAAAAACTAGCATTCTTCAGCCTCTTCTTCTGTTAACATGCACGCAAGCTTATTGTAATTGGGAACGCAGATAAGCATCAATAAATGGATCAAGCTCTCCATCCATCACTGCCTGCACATTGCCTACCTCCATATTGGTCCGGTGATCCTTCACCATGCTGTACGGGTGGAATACATACGAACGAATTTGACTGCCCCAAGCAATGTCCTTCTGTTCTCCCTGAATAGAAGCTAGTGTTTTCTCTTGCTCCTGCTTTTGAAGCTCGAACAACTTGCCTAATAGCATCTTCATAGCCCGATCGCGGTTTTTAATCTGAGAACGCTCGGTTTGGCACGTCACAACTATACCAGTTGGTAAATGAGTAATACGAACGGCAGAATCCGTCGTGTTAATATGCTGTCCCCCTGCGCCACTGGAACGGTACGTATCAATCTTTAAATCCTCAGTTCGAATATCTACTTCTTTATCGTTTTCAATCTCTGGTAGGACGTTGCACGATACGAAGGAGGTATGGCGGCGTCCTGAAGCATCAAACGGCGAGATACGCACTAATCGATGTACCCCTTTTTCCGCCTTTAAGTACCCGTACGCATTGTGTCCTTTAATTAACAGCGTAACACTTTTGATCCCTGCCTCATCACCTGGCAGATAATCCAGCGTCTCTACTTTGAAGCCTTTGCGTTCAGCCCAGCGTGTATACATCCGCAGCAGCATAGAACCCCAATCCTGCGACTCCGTTCCACCAGCTCCTGGATGCAATTCCAAAATAGCGTTATTTTTATCGTATTGATCGCTCAATAACAATTCTAGCTCAAAGTCCTCAAAGTTCTTTTTTAAATCCTGCGTACTCTGATACAGATCGGAAATAAGAGAACTATCGCCTTCTTCAATCACTAGCTCCAGCATCATCTGTAAGTCGTCATAAGAAGCATCCAGACGTCCCATCGTATCTGTCAGACTTTTGATCCCATTAAGCTCTCCAATGGTTTTTTGTGCAGCATCATTATCATCCCAAAAATCTGGAGCTAACATCCGCTCCTCCAATTCACCAATGCGCTCTAGCTTTTCTGGGAGGTCAAAGAGACCCCCTAATATCCGCCAGTCGTTTGGACAGACTAGCCATTTCTTGCTTTACATCAGCCACGTCGATCAATGCCATTCTATCTACTCCTTTAAAACTCATTTTCTTATTGTTTATTGTAGCTGAAAATAAGACAGGTGCAAACTTTCTAGGTTTTGTTGAAGATGAAATTTTATCTATTTCCTAAAAACATCACCACGTTTTTCCAAAACGTGTAGAATAGTGAGTAGTGTTTTACTTATAGACGTAGCGGAGGGAAAAGAGAATGAATCGGACAATCCTGGTTGCCGATGATGAGCAGGAGATAGTCGAGCTACTGCGGCTATATTTAGAAAAAGAAAACTTGCGAGTCATTGAAGCCTCAGACGGAGAAGAAGCCCTTCTCTGTATCCAGAATCAATCAATAGATCTAGTTTTAATTGATATTATGATGCCTAAGCTAAATGGTTTGCACCTGCTTACGCAAATACGTCAGGACTACACGCTCCCCGTCATTTTCTTGTCGGCTCGCAGTCAAGATCACGACATTATTTTAGGATTAGGCATGGGAGCAGATGATTATATTACCAAACCGTTTAATCCCTTAGAGGTCGTAGCACGAATCAAAGCACAACTACGACGTTCCTATCATCTGAATCCATGGAACGATGAAACAACACAGGCCCTATCCGTTCTTACTGTAGGCGATTTAACTTTACATAAGCAGCAATGCATCCTATGCAGGAATCAGGTGGAAATTCCTTTAACATCAACGGAATATAAAATGCTTGAGATGTTTATGGAGCAGCCCAATCGTGTTTTTACCAAACGCCAGATTTTTGAAAAGGTATGGGGCGATCCCTTTTACAGTGACGATAACACCATCATGGTTCATATTAGTAAATTGCGGGATAAGATAGAGCCGGACCCCAAAAAACCGCTTTATGTAAAAACAGTTCGAGGTCTAGGCTATAAACTGGTTCATTTTTCGTCCAATCAAAGAGGGTCAGCACACAATGAAACATAAAAAAATACACTCTACATTATTATGGAATTATAGCATCTTTATATTTATTATTAGCTCCATTTTAACGATAGCGCTCGGTTATCTCGTCTATCAAATCAACTCAAGCGTTGAACAAGGCTTATCTCCCATTTACCGGGCGAAGGACATCGTATCGGATGACTACGAAAATATTAGGGCAAATGCCATTTTGGAAAACGGGGGCTGGGTAGAAATCCTCAATTCTAACCACCAAGTCATCCATGTTATCGGTGTGAAAATGGATTCCATCTACAATTATACGGAGGAACAGCTCTATCAGTTTTTAGACAATACGGAGGAGCAGCTCTATTACTACTCCATTGCGCCATTTACCACCAAAAGTAATAAGAAATATATTTGCTTGGTCAAAATTCCCCGAGACAGCATTAACATTGACATTCAATACTTTAAAAATTTTGATCATACGGTATCTCAGGTCAGCAAGATTATCCTTAAATCATGTTTGCTCCTATTTGTCCCAATCATTATTATCATCTTTTTATATAGTCGGTGGACAGCTCGTAAAATTAGTGTTCCTCTTCATACGATCACCATTGCTATTAAAAAGATGATCGACGGAGACTATCAAGCTCGTATTCATCTAAAAGCAGAAAGTGAATTCGGAAAAATCCGTGATGCATTTAACTTTTTGGCAGATAAACTAGAGGCTACTCGCGCTGAGAAGGAAAAATTGGAAGAAAGCAAGCAACGTATGCTCATGGATATATCACATGATCTTAAAACGCCGATTACAAGCATTCAGGGATACGCCTCTGCCTTACAGGATGATATGGTGGTGGATGAAGAAAAGAAAAGGCGTTATTTGCAGCTTATTTATAATAAATCGCAGAGTGTAAATGCTTTGATCAATTCGTTATTTGACTTTTTAACACTAGATGATGGTCAGTATCCCCTCTCCATTCGTACCTATGATCTATGTGAATTCATCAGAGAAATTACAGTCGATTTTTTAGATGACATGGAAGAAAAACAATTTAAATTACATATTCAGGTGCCCGAATACGAAATTTTGTACGATTTTGATTACCGGCATATGAGCAGAGTCATAAGCAATCTCATTTCCAATGCGATTAAATATAACCCGACAGGAACGAACGTCCGAATTGCTGTTCAGGAACAAAGCGATTCCATCATCATTGAGATTGCAGACAATGGTACCGGCATTCCTGCCCATGTACAGCGTCATATATTTGATCCCTTCGTCAGAGGAGATCATTCTCGACAAACCGATGGAGGGACAGGCTTAGGCCTGTCAATCGCTCATAAGATTGTTAAATTGCACGGAGGTCTACTGGAATTGGATGAAAATCCTTTAGAAAAAACCGTTTTTCGTATTACTCTTATCAAACAAAAAAGGAGCCCAGAATAACATGTGGGCTCCTATAAAATGGCTGACAGTAACCGTGAAATAGATTCTTTTAATCGAATAGATAATGGACGTTGTCTATACTTTTCCAGTGTTAATTCAGATGAAAGCTCTATATCAGCTAAGAAATGTTTAGCCAATTGTTTAGCCGTATGGGAATGGTAGAGAAACGCATTCACCTCAAAATTTAAGCGAAAACTCCTCACATCAATATTAGCAGTTCCTACTGTGGAAAGCTTATCGTCTACAACAATCGTTTTAGCGTGCATAAAGCCATTCTCATAGGTGTATACCTTTGCCCCAGCTCGTAATAGCTCACCTGCGTTTGAATAAGTAGCCCAATAAACAAAGGGATGATCCGGTTTATTGGGAATCATAATTTTGACATCGACACCAGATAACGCTGCAATGCGCAACGCATCCAAAATACTGTCATCAGGGATTAGATACGGGGTCTGGATATACACATATTCTTTAGCCGTTACTATTAGTTTCATGTACCCATTTTTAATTTGCTCCCATTGTGAATCGGGACCACTGGAAACGATTTGTAGGGGAATATCCCCACGGGGAGCAGACGGGGCTTGATAATAATTTCGAAAGGCCATGTCTCGCCCAGATGCTTGCTTCCAATCTAGCATAAAGCGTGATTGCAAATCATCCACCGCTGAGCCTTGTATTCTTAGATGCGTATCTCTCCAATAACCGAAGGCAGGGTTTTTGCCCAGATACTCATCTCCAATGTTAAAGCCCCCAATATAGCCAATTTCTCCGTCAATAACAACTATCTTTCGGTGATTGCGGTTATTTGCGCGCAGATTTAGTAGCGGAATCTTGGAAGGAAAGAAAGGTTCAATCTGTCCACCCGCTTGCCTAATTCGACGTATCAACCCCTTAGACAGCCAACGCGACCCACTCTCATCGTACAGGACTCGAACCTCTATTCCCTCCCGTGATTTTTCGCATAATAGATCAGCCAGTCGATTGCCAAGCTCATCGCTTTTGATGATGTAATACAGCAAATGGACATGTTTTCTCGCCCGGCGAATATCTTCAAACAAGCGTTCAAATTTATGCAAGCCATCCGTAATAATCTCTACCTGATTATCTTGAGTCAGTAGTGCTTCATCATTGTTTAGATGTAAATACACTAAGTCCTGATACTCTTTGCCAACAGGGTCATGGAACTGGAGCTTCTTGGCTTTGAGCTGCTCCATCTGTTTAACTACCTCTCGCTTCATATAAGCATAGACATGCTTATCCCACTTAAAAATTTTCTTTCGACTTAAATTTTGTCCCAGCATAAGATATAAAACAAATCCAAGAACAGGAATAAACCATAAGATCATTAACCATGCCCATGTAGAAACAGGGGTACGTCTCTCTAAAAAAACAACCACGATGGCAAACAAAAAGTTTAATAAGAATAAAATTTTTAAGAGCCATGAGGTTATCTCAGCTGTTACCATTGTCTCCCCCATTTCAGTCTTATTGCTCTTATTATATGCGAAAAAAGCTGCCATTCAACTGAACAGCAGCTTTCTTGTCAGACCTGTTTTATTTTTTCTTTTTATCTGCACGGCGTTGTGCTCTGTTTTTTTGCTCTGGCTCAGATGCTCCAGCCTCATCAGATGGTCCGGACGTTTTTAACTTCTCAGCATCAATTACTTCCTGACGCTCGAGGTTTTGTCCAACCTCCGATTTCATGATATACAAGGATACTTCCTCTTCAATGTTTGCAATCATGCCTTGGAACATCTCATATCCCTCAAATTGGTACTCACGCAATGGATCAGTTTGTGCATAGGCGCGTAGGTGGATACCTTGACGCAATTGTTCCATTGCATCAATGTGATCCATCCACTTGCTATCAACAGCACGTAGAACAACCACTTTTTCGAATTCGGCCATCATATCGCCAATTTCTTCCTGACGTTGTTTCAATTGCTTATGAGCAATCTCTTTCAACATCTCCTCAATCTCTTCCGCTTCTTTTCCTTTCAGATTAGAAACCGTAATCGCATCCTCGAACAAGAATGTGCTTACGCATGTTTCAAGCAGACCCTCTAGATCCCATTCTTCCGGAATCTGTTCTTTCGGGCAATACGCCTGAACTATCCGCTCAATCACGCTATTTATCATGCCCTCAACGATATCATGTAGGTTATCGCGCTCAAGAATCTCTTTACGCTGCTTATAGATGACTTCACGTTGCTTATTCATTACGTCGTCATATTGCAAGACAACTTTACGTGCATCAAAGTTGCTACCCTCTACTCGTTTTTGAGCAGATTCAACAGCACGGGATACAAGACGGCTTTCAATCGGCATATCTTCTTCCATTCCGAGTCTGTCCATCATATTCATGATGTTGTCAGCTCCGAAACGGCGCATAAGCTCATCCTGTAGGGACAAGAAGAATTGAGAGGAACCCGGGTCCCCTTGACGACCTGCACGTCCACGTAGCTGGTTATCAATACGACGGCTCTCATGGCGCTCTGTACCGATGATATGCAGACCACCTATTTCAGGTACTCCTTCACCCAACTGAATGTCTGTACCGCGACCAGCCATGTTTGTAGCGATGGTTACTGCACCGAATTGACCCGCGCGAGCAACAATCTCTGCTTCACGTTCATGCTGCTTCGCGTTGAGCACATTATGCGGTACACCTTTTTGACGCAATAGGTGAGATAGTTTCTCTGAGTTTTCGATGGAAATGGTACCAACCAAAACAGGTTGTCCTTTTTTATGGCGCTCCACGATCTCTTTTACTACCGCACGATATTTGGCATCCTCGGATTTATATATCGCATCCGCCATATCTATACGTTGAATTGGGCGGTTTGTAGGAATCACAACTACGTCCAATCCATAGATTTTTTTGAATTCCTCTTCCTCAGTCTTAGCTGTACCGGTCATACCGCTCAACTTTTGATACATACGGAAGTAGTTTTGCAGCGTAATTGTTGCCAAGGTCATGCTTTCACTCTGTACTTTTAGCCCTTCCTTCGCTTCAATCGCCTGATGCAAACCATCACTGTAACGACGACCCACCATCAGACGCCCTGTGAACTCGTCTACGATCACAACCTCGCCATCCTGCACAACATAATCAACGTCACGTTTAAACAGAACCTGAGCCTTCAAAGCCGATGTAATATGGTGGTTAAGTGTAACATGGTTGGTATCGTACAAATTGTCCACGTTAAACGCTTTTTCAACCTTGCTCACACCCTCATCGGTTAAAGTAGCGATTTTTAGTTTTTCATCAATACTAAAATCCGTTTCAGGCTCCAGCCTTTTTACAAAATGGGAGCAAATATAATAAAGTTCAGTAGATTTATTAGCTGATCCGGAAATGATCAGTGGAGTACGTGCTTCGTCGACTAGGATACTATCCACTTCGTCAATGATTGCATAGTGCAAAGGACGTTGTGTCATTTGCTCTTTATAAAGCACCATGTTGTCACGCAGATAGTCAAACCCAAACTCATTGTTTGTACCATAGGTGATATCGCAGTTGTAAGCCTCTCGCTTTTGTTCAGCACTCATACCGTTTATGTTCAAACCTACTGTCATGCCAAGAAATTGGTACAGCTCACCCATAATCTTGGAGTCACGCTCAGCTAAGTATTCGTTAACCGTTACAATGTGAACACCTTTACCAGCCAAGGCATTCAAGTACGTAGCTAAGGTCGCTACAAGGGTTTTACCTTCACCAGTCTTCATTTCAGCAATGCGTCCTTCTTGCAGGACCATACCACCAATTAGCTGTACGTCAAAGTGACGCATCCCCAATACACGTTTGGACGCTTCACGCACTACAGCAAAAGCTTCGTTTAATATATCATTCAGCGTTTCTCCCTTTTCCAAACGGGCACGGAATTCCGCCGTTTTTTCCTTTAATTGGTCATCAGTAAGTAATGCTACTTGGGGTTCTAACGCATTAATTTTTTCTACACGCTTAACTAATTTCTTTAATTCACGTTCATTTGTATCGCCAAAAAGCTTCTTTACAAGCCCTAACATAGGGACACCCCTTCCACCGTTCCCCTAAGGGTACTTTCTAACAATCTATTTTACCAAATCTATAACAGTAAACACAAGTAAAGGAGTTGCCAATCGACAACCCCTTTACCACTTTTTGTATATATTTTTAAATTTTTTAATGATTGTATATGTTTATTTTGGTTCTATTAACCCGTATCGTCCATCATTTCGACGATAGACTACATTTACATCATTGCTTTCACTGTTTTCAAAGACGAAGAAGTTGTGGCCCAGAAGTTCCATTTGCATAACGGCCTCTTCTGAATCCATCGGTTTTAAGTTGAATCGCTTCGTTCTTACGATATCAAACTGTACGTCATCCTCTTCATCCGCTACAGCTACAGAGGAAGCTTCCATGTTTGGCATCGCTTTAGCCCCTGATTCATGACGCTGTTTACGGTTGATTTTTGTTTTGTACTTACGCATTTGACGCTCTAATTTTTCGACAACCAAATCAATTGCTGCGTACATATCGTCGTGAGTTTCCTCAGCTCGGAGAATAACGCCAGTCATCGGAATGGTTACCTCAATGGTTCCTTCTCCACGAAGCACGCGCATTGTCACATGTACCTCTACATGACCTAGATTGTCAAAATAGCGTTCGAGACGGCTTATCTTTTTCTCTACATACTCCCGAAGAGCTTCTGTAACTTGAATGTTTTCGCCACGAATATTGTAGTTCATGGACACAACCTCCTTCCGTCTATGCTATTTGTATTCTACATAGACGTAATTAAAACCTGCTGTTTCTTCTTTTTGTTTTAACAAAATTCGTGAAAAAAAGACAAAATGTTTAAAAATTTTCACTTGATTTTAATCTTTCGTCAACACAGCAAGTAAGGCTTGTCTCTATTTTAAACCTATTTTGATTTTTTTGAAACAAGGAATTGAGTGGAAATAAACACCAAAAACCCCCTAAGTTTCCCTAGGGGGTATTGATTATAAAATCAATTAGATTTTAGTAACGTTTGCAGCTTGAGGACCACGGTCGCCTTCAACGATATCAAACTCTACAGTTTGACCTTCATCCAAGCTTTTGAAACCTTCAGATTGGATAGCGGAGAAATGTACGAATACATCGTCGCCTCCATCGCGCTCGATGAAACCAAAACCTTTTTCTGCATTAAACCATTTTACTTTTCCTTGCATGTATTAAACATTCCTTTCATAAGAAAACTGTGGACTATTTGTTAATCCATGATCTGACTATACACCTTGCCTATGGTAAAGTCAAATGCTGGATTATCGACAAATTTCAACGTGGACTTTATTTTTTTGTTAAACCTCTCATCGCAGCCTTAGAAAGGCTTAATGTTACAAGCAAATAAGCCATTACTGCCGTAGTAAAAGCAGGAAAGCGCTCCCACATATTTTTGGCTAAACACATTTCCATATATGTAATTTTAGCAAAAAATGGAGTGCTACAAGAGACTCGACCTAGCGTTGAGAGACGTGGTCTTTGCCCTATAAACGCGGGAATTACGATACATTTTTAGCTATAATTACCAGTGTGGGGTTTGAAATTTATTTGGCTCTCGAAAACAAGCTTCCCCACCTACAGATATTGTCGATTAATTGTATTCTAGCTCGAAAAATTTCTTCAATCTTTATAACAAAATCATGTCACACATTGGACACATAAGATTTTTTTGCTTTTTTATTCTTTATCCACAGCTATAGCATTAATCTAGGTTCAACACTCGCTCACATAGCCGTCTATCCACTTCATTTCTTATGTCAATTATGCTTTAGCTTTGCCATCTGTGGGTAACCTTGCCCATAATTGCGCATTTCCACAAAGTTGTCCACATTATCCACAAGAAGTTGTGCACAAGAACTCGTTTTTTGTGTATAACTCTGAAAAAGCATTTCTTTCTTGTTCACCACAGCTTTTTTGTCTTATCTATAAATAAAAAAGACCTCCTATTGCTCATCTCAAAAAGGAGGTCTTATAAAGAAACATATATCATTCACTAATATGAATAGTTATGCTGATCACACCATCATTCTGTCTGCTCGCTTAGTACAGTAATTTCCACACGGCGATTTTGTTGGCGATTTTTTTCTGTTGCATTCTCTACAAGAGGCTTTGTTTCTCCAAGGCCTGCGACAATGAATCGTGCTGGAGATAACCCTCGTTCTTGAACAAATTCCTGCATAACGGCCTTTGCACGCGCAAGAGATAGATCCCAGTTAGCGACATACTGGCTTTTTGTAATAGGAGTGTCATCGGTGTGCCCCTCAATTCGCACTTGATGAGGAAATTTTTGTAATACGTCAGCTAACCTGTCTATGACTTTTTGACCATCTGGAGCTAAATCGGCTGATCCGCTAGCAAACAACAAATTTTCCGGTAAACGGATCATCACTCCATCGCTTTGCTCCACAAAGGGGATATGGAACTCCTGCAAGGCCTCTCCCACTTTTTCCTTCACTACCTGCATATTTCGCTCTACTAGTTCGTCTTGTTGCCCGGCACCAATCGCCATGACATCACGCTTTGCAGACAGCTCGCGAATTTCTGCTTCCAATGCTTTCTTTTTCATTTCAGCTATGGCTTGCTCAGCTTTTGCTATTTCGGCCTTTTCCGTCGTTTGAGATGCCTTCTGCTGAAGCTCTTGCTGTTGTTGCTTGACCTGAGCCGTATACATCGCCGCAATGATAATGACGATTATAAACAGCAAGGTAATTAAATCACTGTAGCTTAATAACCAGCTTTTCTCTAGCTCCTTTTCATCATACAGACGATCATCCTGCATACTCGCTCTGCCTTTCAATAATTCCTTTCATGCTGCCAGGCATTTTTAAGAGCACTAGCTTTTGATCAGCAGGTAAAAAGGAATTTAGTTTTTCAAACAAAATTCGTGGTGTTTCCATGCGCTGTAACCCTACGCATCCTTCAATATAAAGCCGCTTTTCAAACATTTCCTGATCATGGATATCCATTAACCGATAGTAACATGGCAACGCCAACAGATTGGCTAGCAAGGCTCCATACAAGGTAGCTACCACCGCTGTGCTTAGGCTCTGGCCTGTCTGCGTAAAATCGGACAGGGTTTGTAATACTCCTGTCATCCCCAATAACGTTCCTACAAGCCCCATTCCAGGCGCCAGCAGGGCAACCAAGCGAAACATTCCGCCCATTTGCTGGTAGCGATGCTGTTCACCCTTGCACTCGTTTTCTAAAATCATCCGAAGTTCTTGCTCCGACACACCTTCGATCGCCAGCAACGCCCCTCGCTGAACAAATGAATCGGGCTCGTCCATCAATTCTTTTTCCAAGGAAATGTAGCCTTTCTCTTTTAAAACAACCGAGTATTGATAAAAACGCTTGATCGTCTCTTCAATGTTATTTTCTCTGCCGTGGACCAATAACCGAAATAAATGTTTGATTTTAATATGTTTACGCTTAATAGCATACGAGATAATGACAGATAACCCAACTATTTCAATTGCCGCCGGATGTAACAGTTGACTTGCACTTCCATTTAAATAAATGGTATGTATTAAAATCAACAGAATAAATAGAACAAGTAACAACGAACGATTTCTTCCCGCAAAAAATGTTTTTACATTCATGTTAGTAACCTCACTTGCCCAAGCATGTATTTCTGAACGAATTCATTATAGCAAATGAATATCCAGAGTTAGATGAAAAAGTAAAAAATATTTCTACTGTCAAAAAAAACAAAGAAAAAAGCGAACCCCTGCTTTTCACCAGCAAGTTTCGCCCCTTTGCCCTATCCTACTTTAGCCATGAAGCTCTGTATTGCATGTACTACCCTCTGTTGTATTTCTAAGGTAATACGCGGCCATATCGGCAAACTTAACGCCTCACCTGCCGTTTGCTCCGTAACAGCTAGCTTAGGCTGTTGTGTTGCTTGGTACACTGGCAGTTGATGCACAGGAGTAGGATAATATAACATTGCACCAATTCCTTGTTGATGCAGATAACGGTGCAATTCATCGCGTAAGCCATGTTTCACCCGTATCGTGTATTGATGATACACATGCTTGGCATATCCTGCTACCTTTGGCGTCACAATGCCTGGTACGTCTTTTAGCATCTGATTGTATTGCTGGGCAGCTTCTCTTCTTGCTTCATTCCATTGGTTAATATAAGGTAGCTTCACACGTAAAATACAGGCTTGCAATTCATCTAAACGCGAATTGTAACCTGTAAGTTCATTTTGATAAGGAATCAACGAGCCATGGGTACGTAATTTGCGAGCTATCTCTGCCAGTTCATCGTTATCTGTGGTTAACATACCTCCATCACCATATGCTCCCAGATTCTTGGTGGGATAAAAGGAAAAACATCCAAAATGCCCAAAGGTTCCAAGCTTCTTGCCACAGTACTCTCCACCAAATGCCTGTGCGGTGTCCTCGATAAGCCCTAATCCGTATTGTTGTGCAATCGTAATCATCGGTTCCATTTTAGCCGCATGTCCATATAGATGAACAGGAATAATTGCTCTGGTCCGCTCGGTAATTTTGGACTCTATATCAGCTGGCTCTACATTGAATGTATCTGGGTTAATCTCAGCAAACACCGGCGTCGCTCCGACTAGCTCAACAGCTTCAGCCGTAGCATAAAAGGTAAAGGAGGGGACGATCACTTCATCTCCTGCTCCAATTCCCAAAGCCCTCAACGCGATAAATAACGCATCCGTACCTGAATTTAACGTGATTGCATGTTTGCATCCCAAATAGTCAGCTACTTCCTTCTCAAACGTTTTTCCCTCGTTACCAAGTACGAAATGGCCCGAACGCAGCACTTCCTGGACAGCACTGTTAATCTCATCCCAAAGTAATTCTACCTCGTCCGTCAAATCAATGATGGGTATCCTCACGTTCATTCCCCCTCGCATCCGTAATTAAATCCCTCTATTAGTAATACGTTAAGAAGAGGTGCATCGTGCAACATCTGAGTAATTTGCGGAAGGAAAAAATAATCCTTTTCCAAAAAGGGAAACTGATTGACGAGGGGGCAAACTATGTCTCACCAGACACATGAAAATGTCTTTATTCACCCAACAGCAGAAGTGTCTAAGCAAGCCATGATTGGAGCTGGAACGAAAATCTGGAACAATGCACAAATTCGAGAGCAAAGTACAATCGGCAGCCAATGCATCATTAGTAAGGATGTTTACATCGATCAAGGGGTAAAAATCGGGAATAACGTCAAAATTCAGAATGGTGTTTCTGTCTATCAGGGGGTCGAGATTGACGATAATGTATTTCTCGGACCCCATATGACATTTACGAACGATTTGTTCCCACGCGCATGCAATAGCGTTTGGAAAGTGGTGCCGACCAAAGTCGAGATAGGAGCATCCATAGGAGCGAACGCCACTATCGTATGTGGAACAACCATCGGGGCCTATTCTATGGTAGGAGCAGGCTCTGTGGTCATCAGGGACGTAGGGGCTCATCAGCTTGTGGTAGGAAACCCTGCTCGTATGATTGGTCTTGTTTGTTATTGCGGTGAGAGAATTGAATACCACAAGCCTTGTCAGGCTTGCGGTCAAAGTATTCCATCAGATGTGATGCCATAAATTCTTTTTGGCTCACCAAGAGCTTTAGCAAGAAACAAAATGGTCGATTGCTCGACCATTTTTTCGTGTTAAAACTAGCATATATCTTAATTTTTTTTGTCAAAGAAAGCTCCATAGGCAACATGAGTCGTTTCACCAGCGTACTGTTTGTTTGCTACTTTCGCCTTGTTTACCTGTTGTAGCTGTTCTTCAATTTTTGCTTGCTGCTGGTTCATCAGAGAAAGGATTTCTTGATCAAGCTGATAGCTTTTCTGCAATAATTCCTTTTCCTGTGCTTGTAGGTCTATGCCTTGTGTTTGCAGTTTGCCTAAGTGCGTAATTTGCTCTTCTCGCTGTTCAAGGACGGAGTTCCACTCATCAGGGTTCGGCTCTTCATCATGCTTCAGGATTTCCATTAGTTTTTCAGTAAGGATAAGGATATTGCTCGCTACATCCATCGCAGAAACATTCGTCATTATATCTGATTTCCTTCTGGCTGCCTTCTCGCAATCAGCATTGCCTGTTTCCATGTATCGCGGAATTGCACAAAAAACTCTTCTACCTCCGTGATAATGGCGCCGTCCTTTTTCAAATTCGCTTCAATTGTACGATTATACATATAATCATACATCAGCATAAACTGCTCAGAAATTGGCACTTGTTGATCTAACGTAACCATTAATTCTCGGATAATATCCTGTACCTTAATAATGCTCTGATGAGCTTTTTGAACGTCCTGTTTCTCCAAAGCCATCTTTGCTTCTTTACTAAAACGGATGCCTCCATTGTACAGCATTAACGTAAGCTCGCCTGGCGAGGCTGTTTTCACTTGGTTCTGTTGATAGATCTGTGCAGCCGTCTGATTCATGCATTCCCCTCCTTATTCCTCAAAACCATTACGCACCGAATTTAGATAACAGGTTCGCGCCTTGAGCATTAAGCTTATTAATCGCTTGCTCCATGGCAGAGAATTTTTTCCACAAATTCGTTTCTTTATCCTTTAGTTTCTTCTCCCAGACATTAATCCGAGTGTTGATATCTCGGATATCCCTTGAAATTAGACTATTATCACTGGTTGTACCTGTCCGACCCGCTTTTTCCCCAATTTTTTTCATAGCAGCATTCGTCTGACTATAAATACGTTGAGCAAGACCTTGGGTTTTGAATGAATCAGATCCTGAAGCAATCCCGCTACCATTTGTGAAGAGAGCAATTACTCTTTCCTGATCATTTGACAAGGCATCTTTAAGCTTTTCTTCATCAATGTAGATCTTACCGTTTTCCATGTAATCAAACTTACTGCCCAGACCATCGGATTTCTTTGGACCGATTCCAATGCTAGCAAGTGTATTTTTTGGCGGTTCTACTCCTTCTACAGGAGTATAGAACGAGCTGCGCATCTGTGTGAGCACATTAGATAAAATACTGTCGCTTTTTAACAGACCGCTTTTCGCTTTCTCTTCCCATTTCTCGACTTGTTTTTCTTTCATTGCTTCTTTTTCTTCATCAATAAGCGGGTAGAAATCGCGGTACACTTTTTCTGTCAGCTTGTTATTAAATTGATCGATTACCTTGTTGTAGGTGTCGACGAACTCTTTGATAGCAGTCATAACTGACTCCGTATCTTTGGCTGTAGTAATGACTACATTTTTATCACCGACACCGATATTATCTTTAAAAGTAAAGCTCATACCATCAAAATCAAGTGTGTTTTTGGAATCTAGTGCAAATTCAATACCATTTACAGTCGCTTTTCCGGCTTGTTTTACGATGCCTTTAAAAACTTGCGCTCCAGAAAAATCATTAGTAATAGGGTCTTTATCATTAGCACTTTGTTTGACTTCACCATTCTCGATCTTAAGCTTATTATCTGTGCTGCTAGTTGTAATTTTAATAGCTGATACTAGTGATTTATTTTCATCAGTTGGAGGTACCTGAGATGTGAAAACGATAGATTTGTCCGTATTCGAATAAAAAGCTTTAACGCCGGTCTTACTGGACTCACTATTAATTTTATTTAAAACCGACTCAATTGTGTCTTTTTCACCTACTGAAATGGTGACTTCGTCTGAGCCATCATTACCCTTCAGTGTAAAATCAAAGGAACTATTTATTTCTGTACTACTATCCTTGATAGCGTCGTCAACCTTAAACTTCACGGAAACACCAGTACCTGGTTTCGCAAGCTGAACATTAGATACATCGTACTGGGTTGTAGAATTCTTCTTTGTAATACTTGCTGTTACTTTAGCGTCATCAGAAGAAGATACTTTTTGCTTTGTAAAATCTGAAGTCAGACGCAATTTACTTACTTTGTTATTTAGATCTAGCAATAATGCATTTTGCTCACGATAGCTGTCGCGCGTCCATTCTTCTTTTTGACGCTTACGAAGCAATTTCTCCATTGGAGATCTTTCTGCCTTCATTAATTTTTGAATCATTGTTTCAGTATCAATACCTGAAGCTATACCAGATAATCTCAAAGGACCTGCCATTTTGAACCCCTCCTAAATTTTTCGATCAACCATAATACCAATTAGTTCGTACATTTGGGCAACTGTATCCATCATCTTTTTAGATGGGATCTCTCTGACGACTTCATCAGTCTGATTGTCAATCACCTGTACATAGTACTCACCTAATTTTTCATGTAGATTGAATTTTAAATGCGTTTCTTTGGCTTGCATAAATTTATTTAAAGCTGATATTTCCTTTTGTAATTCTTTTTGAAAAGCATCCTTATGCTCAATAGCTTGCACCACATCTTTTTCTGTTGAAGGCTTCGGTTTTATAGTAGCATCTAATGGTGGCTTGGTTAGCTCTTGAGGATTCGAACCTGCATTTCCATTTTGACGAATTTCCACAGTAATCCCTCCGTCATCTTCATCTTCTATCTAAAGTATCGGCATATTGCTGGTAGAAATTGAGCGGTAGCGCTCTTTTCCTCGTTAAAATAAAAAAAGAGACCTCACAAATGAGGATCTCCTTTCGTTCAGATAGATATGGTCATCAAAATAATAACGAACAGCCATTGAGCAAGCTGATTGGTTTCTACTATTTGGATAGAGCTACAGCTCTGTATGACTTTTGACTTTATATTTTAATTTTTGATTAAAATGGACATATATCCCATTGTGGTGAACCCATTTTCCTCCAACAAGCCTTTCATTTTCGTTAAATAGGACTGATTATGCTCGACAGCTCGTCCAAATGATTGAATAAGCTTCACAACATGGTCTGTAGAAAACGCTGTTTTATGGTGTCTAGACATTCCGATTAACTGCAATTTAATCAATGCATAACGAATAACGAGCATAACATATTCTTCAAAAATATCTTTATCAAGAGCAGTTGGGAAGAGCTTGGAAAACACATGATTTACCAAATAATTTTCTAAAATATACTCATGATTCTGCATGAATGGTTGGTAATGGTTTTCATAAGCGTCTATATATCTAGAAAGGGTACCTTCCTCTTCGATACCCTCGAAATGCTCAAGTCCCAACAAGCACTCCGTATAACACTCTGTATAGCGGTCATGAACTCCACCTTCGAAGAAACGCTGATCCGTTAATTTTTTAAGCAGCTTCATCTGAATGGTATGATTAACAGGTACATCGGCAAACATTTGATCAATGGTCCCGCTTTGCAGCATATTGGTATAGGAACCTATAAGCTGTAAAACTTGATCTACCTCAGAATTGTTCACATATTCTTGAACCTTTTGAAAGAATAAACCTAAAAATAGTAAGCGATCCTCAAACTTATATTGTCGGTATTGCAAGACTTGAATCGTAAAAATTCGCAGTTCCCAGAAGTATTTTTGGAGTTTCTTCCCTTTTATTTGCTTAGAGGTATTAATATGGCCAGAGAAGTTCAAGCCTATCTCAACACTCTCTAATTGCTCTTGAAATCCTATTCCTTCTGGGTTAAGAAGTGCTAATCTCGCTATTTCTGGGCAGGAGATCGTTGCTGCTCGCTCAACAACATCATTCACATTGTTCCAAATACGAGGATAGATTTTACAGGTGTTACAGAGATAATCTTCCCCTTTTTTTAGTTGGATACGACATAATTTCTGTTCGTTCAGAAACACACAGCTATTTGAAGAATCCATCATAATTTTGGCATAATTACTTGATGAAGCCTTAGAGCGAACTCGTTTTATATTCCGATCTATAATTGGTGACAATTCTTCATCTTTCAAACGTTTATATTTCTTATACATATCCTGGTCAACTGTGACCTTCCATCCAGCGCAACAAGTATCCTCACACTCTGAACCGATGCATTGGAATGATAGCATATACTCCGGCACAAGCGTTTTCTTAGTTGTTGTCGACATTTGCAGATTCCCCCATATTCCTTACTGTTTATCAACTTTTTTAAAGACATACTTATGAGAGTACGTGAGGGACTACATTACGTGTCATTTCCTCTTGCCACTCTTTTTGTAATGGGATCATTTGGGACGATAATACTTGAATTGCTAGCACCTGATCCGATTGTTCAAAAGCACCTACTAACTTCTCTAGTATTTCAGTTCTGAATTTTGTTAACTCTTCCAGACGGTTGTCACTTAGCAAAAAAGGTGAAATCATCCCTGTTGACTTTTCTAATTGATTGCATGCATCAACGATATCTGCCATTAAATAGGCCATTTCATGGATCTGATTCTGATGCAGGCGCTCATGTAGTAATTCGATTGCCTCTCCACAAGTCGTTGACAGTCCAATCATTCCTCGCATAACATCCCAATATTTTTCCATGATAATTAAATATTTCCTTTCTAAGACAATAGATCATAGATGGCTCAGCTCAGCAAATTCCTAATCGTATTTAGCATTAGCTTACTAACTTCTCATACTACATATATCGGTAATTCGTTATACCTTTCATAGCTTTTTTAACAAAACTATTTATTTACAAATGAAGGAAACTGAAAAAGACAAAAAAAAAACTTGAAGCTTATTCATCTTCAAGTTTTTTTTCAGTTCCTAACCATTGGGCTAGTTGGGCCCAATCTACTTTTGTTTGTACAGCTAATTGATTCTCTTCTTGAATGGCTACATATACTTCTTTTCGATGAACGTTAATATCGCGTGGAGCCGATATGCCGATACGGACAAAGTCTTTCTCAACTGCAATCACTTTTATCTCTATCTGATCGCCAATCATGATGGACTCATTTTTTTTACGCGCTAATACCAACATATTTATCACCTACTTTGTCACTGGCTTCTCTTTTTGTAAAAGGAGGGGCTGCCGCAAATTGTAATGATCTCCTTGCAGAATAAATTGTGTAGCTTTTCTGTTTTCCACATTAATGACAAGAGGTGATTTCAAATTAACTGTGATTTGGTCTTTTCCTCGTATTGTCATGACTGACAAAATCACCACCTGAGATTCTTCCGTAATCTCCAAGGCTTCTCTCACTGAACGAGGTAGATCAAATTCATAATCCTTAAAGAAAAGAAACGGATCTACCACCCAAAAACTAATCCCCTGTTCTTCCAATGACTGAAGAGACAAAAAAGGCATTTCTGGATTTTCTTGCACCAATTGATACTCATGCAAATTCGAAAAACCAATCATACCCTCTACAATATCAAGTTTTCCCATTTTTTCCTGTTGATACATCATCAGACAACACCTCTTATCTAGCTACGTCCACATTTAAACCTACGACTTCGATATCCAGCCGATTCCACTGTTTTACATACGCCTCTACCTTGGCAGGCGTATATTTGTGAACAGGTGGGTTGACGGTTGTCTCAATTTTTGCTCCTCTTGGTGTAAATTTGATCTCTACTGGCTTGGCTTCATAACGTATTTCAACACCATCACCAATAAGAGAACCCGCAGCTACGACTCCTTCACCTGAAAACATGATGCTTTTTTCAAAAGCGATCTCAGCGATGGCGTTACCTCCACGTTCAAAAGCACGCAGTTGATCTCCTTCAACTCCGGCTTGCTCAATCGCTTCCATTACTTTGTTATAGCCATACTCGGCATTATCACTAGACCGTCGCAGTGGACCTCTCATATCAATATTTTCACGTGCTTCATTGGAATCAATCTGCAATTCCCCTTGAGGTTGGCGAATTTCAAGAATAGCCGCTTCCTGTTTTATTTCCATGCTTGCTCTTGGCTGCTCAATCTCTTGCTTCCCATGCGGACTTTGCAAGTTTAGCAAGAGAGGAGTAGATCTCATAGATAAAGAAGCTAGTTGCATTCTACTACTCCCCTTCCGCCTTTATCTTAGAAAATCAAGTAACGATGGTTGAATAATTCTTGCGCCTGCTCCTAAAGCAGCTCGGTGTACATTTTCTTGCATTTTTAAGTTCGTAATAACTTCTGCCTCATCTGCATCTTCATTACTAGACATCATGGAAGTAATGCTGACACTATCAGCATCAAGTCGATCAGTCATTAATTCTAAACGATTAGAACGCGCTCCTAAAGCAGCACGCTCTAACAGCAAGTTATTAATGTGATTGTCCATTCTATCTAAATAATCCGCTGCAGAATTCCCTGCGTTTAGATCTCCTACGATGTCTTCTAAGGTTTTGAAGATATTTTCACCTGCTGGCGAATCAAAAATGTTTTTCCCACTAATGTTTACTTGGAAAAATACCCCTTGACTCATTTCCATTTCTACTTTGCCTTCGTTGGATGTAAAAACGAACTCTTCTTTACCAGTACCAGGTTGTTTTTTAATTTCAAACGGTGGCTTATTATTATTGTCGCCTCCGTAAATATACTTCCCATTCACGGTCTGATTAGCCAAATCACCTAAATGTTTTTTTAATTCTTCAATCTCAGCAGCAATACTCTGTGTTTCTTCTTTTGAATACGTACCATTACCTGAACCAGTTAATAGATCACGAACCCGGCCAAATACTTTTCCAACCTCGTCCATAGATGTATCATAAGATTCCATCCATGTTTTGGCTTGTCCAGCATTGCGTAGAAATTGCTCATTTTCCACTAAAGAAGTTCGATAATACATCCCTCTGGCAGCAATGATTGGATCATCAGACGGACGGGACACTAATTTTCCTGTAGAAAGTTGTTGATAAGATTTACTCATCTGGCTCATGGAGTTATTAATATTACGAACCATGGTGTTATTCATCATATTCTGTGTAATACGTACCGCCATTTGGGTTAGCCTCCTCGTACAGTGTCTAGTTCAATTTTATTTCATTCCTACTGCTCCCCGTTTATAGAGCAACAGGAACTTAGACTTAATTTCTTACCGTTTTAAAAAAAGCGTCGCTACCTACGACGCTTTTCTCTAGTAACCTACAAGCCTACACGCCCCATACCATTAATGATTTTGTCTAAGATCTCATCCATGCTGGTCATGACACGAGCCGCTGCGCTATATGCCTTCTCAAATTTGATAATGTTCGCCATTTCTTCATCGGGATCAACTTCTGATACAGATTTACGGTTCATCAAAATCATGTCTGAAGTTGTATCTGCATTTTTAAAATTACGGATAGCTTCTTGACCATCTACACCTAATTGAGCAATTGTATGGCGATAAAAATCGTCAATCGTTGTAGATTGCGGAAAATCATTTGGATTGTTACCAGTTCCCGCAGGAATTAGTTTCTTTTTAATTTTGGAGATCTCCAATGCATTTTGGTTATTTCCGTCATTAACCTGCCCTGTTCCATCAGCTCTAGCTGCTGCAATCTTATCTAGGCTTTTTAATATCTCAGGATTTACTTTAATATTTGCTGCACTTGTTGGATTATCTTTTCCACCGTCAATTACAAAGAAATTAAGGCCTTCCTGAGTACCATTTTTAATATCATCAAGGTTGTAGCCCGTTCTATGAACTTCATTTATCTCACGAGCTAAATTAACAGCGAGAGAATTCAGCTTTTGTAGCATATTAGCTGTAGTTTCATCTCTTCCTTCAATTGCTGCTGACAATGTTCCCGTTCCCTTAAGCGGTTTAAACTCTCCTCCACCCAAGGTAACATCAAACTTTCCTGTTTCGGTGTTTTTTGTCGCTTTCACTTCAACAGATGTAGCATTGTTCACAAGTGGTTGTCCACCTATTGTAATATTCACCATGCCACGTTCAGTTGGCGTAACCTTAACCTCAACCATCGAAGAAAGCTTATCAATGAGAACATCGCGTTGGTCATATAAATCATTCGGCTGGTACCCATGTGGCACAACATCACCAATTTGCTTATTTATAGACGCGATTTGCTTGGCAATGGAATCAATAGATTCAGCTTGTACAGCTACCTCATTATTTAAATCATCTTGTAGTTGTGTAAGACGGTTGTGCATATGATTAAATGTGTCGGCTACTGCTGCCGCACGTTCCCGTAAAACAGAACGTACGGATTGGTTCCTTGGGTCTCCGGATAAATCCTCCCACCCTTGCCACATTTGATCCATAACCTTCTGCAGGCTATTTTCAGACGGTTCATTCATGATATCCTCTATGTTATTAATCGTTTTTACCATGTCATCCCAAT
Source organism: Brevibacillus sp. SKDU10 (assembly GCF_001645205.1). Lineage (NCBI taxonomy): Bacteria > Bacillati > Bacillota > Bacilli > Caryophanales > Paenibacillaceae > Brevibacillus > Brevibacillus sp. SKDU10. The sequence goes on from NZ_LSSO01000013.1 coordinate 55,658, forward strand.
AGCCTGTATTTTTAGCCGCAGCCCGATATTGACCATCTATGTAATCTTCCCGAATGCGCTGAATATCTGTTGCATACACCCCTGTGCCAAGCAACCCCGGTGCACGGTCTGCATTCATCCCAGGTCCCGGGATTGGAGTTGAAGCAGCCATATTTACGCGTTGACGAGTATAGCCTTCGGTATTAGTATTTGCAACGTTGTGTCCTGTTACGTTTAAAGCAGCCTGTTGTGCCAACAACGCTCTCTTGCTTACTTCAAGAAGATGGAAGGTTGATCTCATATGGACACTCCTTTCTATGCCTTGTGGTTAAAAATAGAACGATTCATTGACGAGTGTATCTGTTGATTCCCTGGGTTTTTATAAATAAAGTCCTCTTCCGGTCGATCAGTGAACAAGTCGAGGCTCATATTGACAAAGTCAAGGGAGTACTGCAATAATTGCTGATTTTGCTCGTTCTCTTCCTTCAATTTTCCAATGACTCTGAGTAATTCTTCCCGACGCTGAGTTAACTGATTTTTCATCTCTACATCCGTACACAATCTAATAACGTCTTGTAGGGTTCCATTCGTAACAGCTACACCCTTTTCATTAAAGATCGTGTTGGTCATATCTTTACGCAATATCTCAGTTCGCTGGACAGCTTTTAACAACTGTTGCTCTTTTTTAATAAGGTCAGTTAATTGTTGCATATCGTTTTTTACCAAAACTTCTCGCTTCTCCAACGCTAGTGTATATAGCGCTTGGTGAAGCTCCGTCAAATTATCCAACACGGCAAAGAGTTCGTTTACATGCGTCATGAGCTCCCTGTCGCTCCTCTACGATTTTTTCCAAAAAGCAATGAATTTCTCAGCGATTTGATCGCTAGGTACTTGATATGTACCATTTTCAACCTTGCTTTTTAGTTCAGAAATTTTAGCTAGACGAGCTGAGTCCATTTCTTGTTCTTCCCCTAGCTTCAGAAGTTCCATTCCCTCAGTAGAAATTGAAACTTCATCTTTTCCCCATTTATGCTTTAATTGGCTATTCTGCTGCACCTTATTAGCCTTATTATAGGCTTGTATCATTCCTGTGCGGTTGGTTTCATTAATACGCATATTATCACCTCGATCATTGAGACTTGCGCTAGAAAGAACTTACGGCTACCCCCCATATTTAAGAAGCGGACCGCATTGTTCTTAGCTACAGGATAGAAAATCACCGTTTGCTTGCTCTAGTAGTAACATCGGCTTTTCTTATGAAAACGATTAATGTTTCTAATCACCCAAAATCGTTTGGTTGGATAGTCCTATTCTTTTCTAAACTTATAGGCCTGATCTCTTTTTCGATCATCATCCGTAAGACGACGCTCAACGTCAATTTGTTGTGTTATTTCACGTTGTAGCTTACCGGAGCAATTTGTACACATAGCCCCTGATTGAATAATTTCCCCACAGCTTTCACATGGATATCCAAGGTTCGGGTTGCTTTGAACCGAAATCCGTCCTTCACGAATAAATCGAGTAATTTCTTTCACCTCGACACCCGTACCCTCGCTCAATTGATAAATGGTAGCACCGCGGTTTTCCCTTTTTCTCAGGAAGCTAGCACATAATTCGTATTGCTTCTCTTGTTCTTTATAGCATGATGGACATACATCTCTTATTCCTTTCACAAACAGCACGTCACATATCGGACAGTTTGCTAGTTGTCCTAATCCCATAATTTATTCCTCCCTAATTCACTTTGTTTTTGGCATGAAAAATATATGTTATCATTACTTATACTTATGTTTATTGCTTGAATTCAGCGCCGTGTACAGTTTTTCTAGTCGACTGAATAAACTTTAGGCAAATATCAAGTACATGGAGGTCTTACCATGATCGTTATTAAAACCAAGGAAGAAATTGAACTCATGCGTCAGGCTGGCATCATTTTGGCAAGTATCCACCAAAAAATTGCTACCATGATTCAACCAGGTATTACGACTTGGGAAATTGATCAATTCGTAGAACGTTACCTAAAAGAACATGGTGCCAAACCTGAGCAAAAAGGCTATCATGGCTATCCCTATGCCACATGCGCATCAGTTAACGATGTCATTTGCCACGGATTCCCTTCTAAAAAGGAATTAAAAAATGGTGACATCGTAACGATTGACATGGTTGTTAATCTTAACGGATGGTTGGCCGACTCTGCTTGGTCATATGGAGTAGGACAAATCTCAGAGGAAGCTGATCGTCTATTGACTACCACCAAAGAGGCTCTGTATCTAGGGATTGAGCAAGCAGTTGTTGGCAATCGTATCGGCGATATCTCCCATGCTATTCAAACATTCGCCGAAGAGCGCGGATACTCAGTCGTCCGCGATTTTACCGGCCATGGAATTGGTCAAAAAATGCATGAGGATCCTTACGTTCCACACTATGGGCCTGCTGGTAAAGGAGTTCGCTTAAAGGAAGGCATGGTTCTCACCATTGAGCCCATGCTGAATGTAGGAACTTATCATGCAGTCGTAGATGAAGAAGATGGGTGGACAGCACGTACGCGTGACGGGAAATTATCAGCTCAGTACGAACACACTCTTGCTATTACGGCAGATGGGCCACAAATCCTAACTCAATTATAAGTCTTCTGTACCAGAAAAACATAATTCTTATTATTTTCATCGGCAAATTTGCATTAATAGATTTGCCGTTTTTCTTTTTTCCATAATTTAACGAGCCAATGTCAGACTACAGACGGATAACTGAAGATTTTGTTTTTTCGCATAGTACGAAAGTACCTTAGCACATGCTTCAATTGTTGCTCCTGTTGTAAAAATATCATCTACTAGCAGTACTCGCCAACTGGTTTTTTTTGGCCAAATAGAAAATGGATGAAAACAATGAGATGTAGTATGCAGGCTCGGATGAATCACGAATGCATCCTGCATACTTTCAAAACGTGCTGCCCGTCCTTTTTGCTTACTTTGCTTTTCTGTTTCCTTTTGACGCTCCCATAGTGGAACACAAGGAATTTTCTGATGATACCCCACATATTCGGCTAGCTTCTGCGCTTGATTAAATCCCCGTTCTTGCAACCGAATTCTGTGCATTGGAACGTAACTTATAAGATCAATCCTTCTCCTCAGACCATAATGAAACCGATAACCTAATAATATCAAAGTTGCACAGATAGAATACAATCGCTCATCGCCCTGATACTTCCACTGTTTTATTACATCTTTCGCCCATTCATTATACTGGATTACGCTTCGATTTCCATTCAATCCTTCCCTATGTCGACTACAATCCCGGCATAGCTCTGGATGTCCTGGACATGCTCTACCACACATTTTACAGATATGCTTCAGCAAAAGTATAGCATTTGAAACACATTTCTCACATAAAAGTAGCTGCATTAGCTGATAGAAGCAACTTGGATAAAAGAAAGCAGGCACATTCTTTGATAGATGATGAATTACTTGTCTTGTTTTTGCAGCAATTTGAATCGTATTTTTACAGACCAAACAATACTTCATCATTTATTCCCCTCATTCTATCATTGTTGCAGTCTCTTCTGCCAAACGATTCATTCGTTTAATATGCCTGATAGCTTGAGCTGGGCCAGAAGCTTTCTTATTCATGAGATAGAGAATCTGTCCCTTTGGAGAATCACTGGACCGTCCCACTCTTCCTGCAATCTGGACTAGTGAAGCTTCATCGAAGATAGGAGCATCTGCCTCTAGCACAATGCAATCGCTACGAGGAATGGTCACTCCGCGTTCCAGAATCGTAGTGGTTACTAAGATCATATACTCCTGTTCTCGAAAAGCACGCACCTTATGTTCGCGTGCAGGATCTGAAGCATGTACCCCTTCTACTTTATCTCTCATATCCGTAAAAAAGTGCTGAACATAAGCTACCACAAAGGGGATTTCCTCAATTCGCGGCACAAATATAAAAACCTGCCTGTGTGCCTGTATACTATTTCGCAAAAAAAATAACAGGGGAGTAATGGGCTGTAATACATGAATACTTTGACGCAAGTGGGTTGTAACAAGCATTGTTGGAACAGGAAGTGGATGTCCATGAAATCTAGCTGGCAGAATAGCATGTGTAGAGGAAGTAAGAGAAAGCTTTTTGTGAAAAGGGAACAGTTGATTATCCATTCGTTTTTTTACTAGTTCTTGCTGAAGATAGCGTGGGGGTGTAGCGCTAAGATATAAAATCTTGCCATGTGATAGTAACGAGCGCTTCACAGCATGATACAAGGTCTTATTTTTGTGGTAAGGAAAAGAATCTACTTCGTCAACTACTATCAAAGAAAAACGCTGGTAACAACGTAACATCTGGTGTGTAGTCGAAATCATCAGTTGGCTTTGCTCCCATTTTTGCTGGCTGCTCCCGTGAATAGCCATGACTGAAATGGAAGGAAATACTTTTTGTATACGTGGCGCTAGTTCTAAAACTACATCTTTACGAGGGGTAGCGATACACACAGCTCCTCCACGGGCCAATTCTGCATCGACCGCTGGAAACACGAGCTCTGTTTTCCCTGCCCCACAAACCGCCCAGATTAGAAATCTCCGTTCTTCGGAAAGAATGAATTCTCTTACCTGTTTGGCTACGATTGCTTGCCTTTTAGAAAATTGTCCATTCCATTGCAGGACGGTTTCTAAGGAAATGCAATATTGAGCATCAGCATCTAGATAACCGGACAGACTGGCAGGCACAAATATTAGAGGTACACAGCTCTTGCATCTCCCCATCGAAAGGCAATTATAGCAGTATGCACAGGGTTGTTGACAGCTATAGCAGCTTGTCTGTTCAATCTCCCTGAAACTATTGCACCGCTCACAATGATAGGACAGTTGATGCCGCCACCAACAACGATGTAATTCAAGACTAACACTTGGGCGCCACTCTGCTTTTCCCTGTAAAACAAGCCAATGCAATGACATGATAAGGTGATCTGAATGATTTAGGTTTATATATGGGGATTCCTGAAAACCGAACCTTTTAACTTCTTCTAATAATAACGCCCTGCCTTGTAGCTTAAGATAAAGCTGATGCGTCTGCTGCTTGTTGCTAGCAAAGAATTCTATCACATTTTGTTTTTCAAGCATATGAGATTCGCAAGCCCTTCCCTCCTCCTCCAGTTCTTCGAAGCTAAAGGCGCAGGATCGCCCGTAGGAATAATTTTCACCTGTCTCCCTTACGGATAGACGATTTACCTCTTTCGTGTAGCCTTGAGCCACCAGACGTGCCTGTTTGAGTGTATGAGAAGCAACTTGACCAGCGGCATCTTGCTGCGTAATTTTTCTGTTCACCCTGTCTCTTATCCCGAAAAGTAAGGAGAGTGATTTGCTTTTTCCAATAATGTGCAATCTTTGCCCGTTCTGCTCATTCCAAAATTGCTTGTCTACCTGGAAACACGGAGTAATATATGCTAAGACAGAATGTCCATCTTCTTTTAAATAAAGAACATATTCATGCATAATGTCGATCCCCCCTTGTCCTTATTCTTAAAAAAGACAATGGGATCATGCAAGAAAAAAGAGACCAGCCTATAACTTAGCTAGCCTCTTTTCCAACTGTTCGTAAATCGATGACAACGACCGGTTCTCTTCCTGCTTGTTGTTCTCTTATCGTATCTGGATGGACTCGGTATAATATCTCCGTCATCCGCGGCGTATCGTCAGAAGAGCCTTCATCCACAAAACTAATACTAATTGGATGTCCATATAAACCAGATTGAAACATCAGGGTGCGTACAGCCTCTTCAACTCGATGCTCTGAATTATGCAAAAGTAGTTGATAATGTGTCAAGGTCAAAGGTTCCATAATAGAAGCGGCCCTGCCTGACTCCATCCAGATATAGAACATTTTCAGCAAAAGAGCGGAGCAGCCGTATGCTGCAAACAACCAGATCATAAAATCAGCCAACACGGTCATCCCCTCCTGTAATAAGGTATGCCGTACTGCTTGACTTGGTTGCTTTCTCCACACTCATTTTTCATAAATGCTGTATGATCCGTTTAAAAACCTTACAGCTTTACCCAGCCATTCTTGATGGATATAACCACAGCTTGAGTACGATCCTGTACATTTAGCTTTTGCAAAATACTGCTTACATGGTTTTTAACCGTCTTTTCACTGATGAATAAATATTCACCGATCATTCGGTTGCTTTTACCTTCTGCCATTAATTGCAAAACTTCACGCTCACGACGCGTCAAGGATTCAATAATGCGCGGGTCCATCACTGGTGACTCTTCGAACGTAATACTACGATCCATTGACTCTTCCTGCTCGCTCAAGCGACGGAATTCGTCGATTAACTTACCGGTCACTTTTGGATGGATATACGCTCCACCTTGGGCAACTACGCGTACCGCTTCTACCAATTCAGAAGTCCCCATATCCTTTAGTAAATAACCGGATGCTCCTGAACGAAGTGTGCGGTAGACATATCCTTCATCATCATGAATGGATAAAATGATTACTTTTGTTTCTGGGCTAATTTTTACTACCTCTTCTGCAGCCGAAACACCGTTTACATTTGGCATATTAATATCCATCAATAAAACATCTGGTCTGTATTCAGCTACTAGCTTGGGAGCTTCCATTCCATCTGAACCTTCTCCCACCACTTTGAAACCAGATTCCATATCGAGTATTCTCTTTACGCCTTCACGAAACAATTGATGATCGTCTACTAACACGATTTTAATTTCATCCAACAATTTTTCCACCGTTATTAACCTCCCTGTTTGCCGGTACTTTTGAATACTGACGCGGGCTGCAGCGGTATTTGAAACACCACTCTAGTCCCTTCTTGGTTATTGGACGTAATGCCGATTCTGCCATTCAGTAATTGGCAACGTTCCTTCATTCCCATAATTCCGAACGATTGTCCTTTTTTGCTAACCTCACTCACATTAAATCCAATTCCATCATCTTTTACGACAATAAACATGTTTTCCAGCTGAAACTCAACCTTTATTTGGACAAAATTAGCTTTCGCATGCTTGTACACATTGTTTAGGCATTCCTGAACTAAGCGAAAAGCTGCTGCCTTAAATGAACTTTCAAGCTTATGTTCTTTGCCAAAAACAATTAGATCAATATGTAATTTACTACGATCCTCAAAGGTTTGTATATACTTTTGCAAAGTTGGAATGAGTCCTAAGTCATCTAAAGCCATTGGTCTCAAGTCAAAAATAATTTTTCTAACATCTGCTAAGCTCATTCTTACAATTTCCTTTAAGCTGCCTAATTCCTGTTGAGCATCCTGGATTGCGTCATTTTTCAACATTTTTTCTACGATTTCTGTACGCAATACTACATTGGCCATGGATTGTGCAGGTCCATCATGGATCTCTCGGGCTACCCGCTTACGCTCTTCTTCCTGGGCCTGAATAATTTTAAGTCCCATAAGCTGATGCTGCTTGGCAGATTCCAAGGCTTCCTCCACTTTGGACAAATCTCCTGCTAAAAAGCTGTGAACCACGCTGATCTGACTTAGTAACCCTTCTGCTCTAGTAATTGTCTCTAAAATATTCCGCAACCGAAACTCTAGCTCGTCACGGCGTTTCTTTAGGTTATTTTCCCGCTCACGCATTAAGGAAAGCTCTATCTGAACATTATGAGCTTCCTCATAAGCTGCACGAATATCGTTTTCAGTAAAGCTTTGAAAATTGCGGCTTACTTGTACCAATCTCGATCTTGATCGGCGGGACTGTAACTCTAGATTATCAACATTTTGGATCACTTCTGCTAATATTTGCCGTATTTCAACAATCTCTTTTTTGATTGCATTACTTTCCGAACGAGCACCTTCTGCTATCTGAAATATTTGCTCTTTGCTCATTTCAACCGTTCGAATCGTTTTTTTTATGACCCCATCTAGAAGGCTGATATCAATGCCTTTATCCATGGGTTTCCCCCTTATTCTTCCATTTTTACTTTAGTAAATAGTTCAAGGAGCTGGGGTGCACCTACCTTGCGTATTCCTACATCAAATCTCGGGATGGAATACGGATCTTCATTTGGCTTCACAACGTCTCTTCTAGATGTAAAGACATACTGATATCCTGCTTCCTTTGCCGAGTCAATCACAATCTTGCTTTTATAGCCTTGGGGTAAGGAGAGAGAGGCTATAGGCTTTTTCACAAGTTGCTCTAAGCCTATTTTCGACATCTTAAAATCAACAAATAAACGACTTCGGTACTCTTCCTCATTCTCTGCACGTTGGAATTCTTCTAGATATACAGGCTCCGTTCCCGCTTTCTGTACTCCCCACTCATCCAGCTCTTTATGTTCATGTAAACTGAATGTGTGCGAGCCAATATCAACTAAGCCGGAAGCCAGCATTTCGTCAATTTGTTGATAAGCTAAAGGAACGGTCATATTTTCTCGCTTTCGATCCATGGTATCTCTCAATCTACCTGCAATTACAAAAGCTGCAGATGGATACCCATATTCGGAAAGCAACGGATATGCTTGTGTGTAATAACTTTCATAGCCGTCATCAAACGTAAATAAAACTGCATTCTCCTTGGCAGTTACGCCTGTTTGCATAAAAGTGAAAAACTCTCTTAGGCTAATAGGATGAAAGTTATGTTCCTTTATAAATTGTAAATGCTCACCAAACTGCTCTGGTGTTATTACAAATGGCTTATTACTGTCACGATCAATGTGATGATAATTCAAGATGACAACCTTGTCTTTATACCATCTCTCGTTTGATATCTTTTCCTCTGGTTTACTATTTCTAGAAGGAATTTGCTCTACGTCTGACCCTTTAGGTTCTAATGAATGAGACGTATGATCCCCCGTCTTTTGTTGCACATAATCCGTATTTTCTACCCCTACATTCTCTGGTCTAAACCAATACACAAGGATAGAAAACAGCAGAAGAAGAAGGAAAAAGACGAGAAAGAAAGGTTTTTTCTTCATGATGCGCCCATGTTCCTTTCGATCTTATTATAGTGCTTTTCGACAAAGATTTACAGAATCCTCTACGTAGTCTACCCCATTGAAGTTGTACTTGCCTAGCCTTTTTCGCAATTTTCATAAGAAAAAAGAAGCCCAGGAAAATCCTAGGCTTCTCTGTATTTTTTACAGGTTAGCAGCGTCTTTTTTCAGATCTTCTGCTTTATCTGTACGCTCCCATGGTACATTCAGATCATTACGTCCGAAATGACCATATGCTGCGGTTTGTTTATAGATCGGACGACGTAGGTCTAATTGCTTAATAATGCCTGCTGGGCGCAAATCAAAGTGCTTGCGAACCAATGCTACCAAATCAGATTCAGCAATTTTTCCTGTTCCAAATGTGTTTACAGCGATAGATACCGGTTGAGCTACCCCGATTGCATAAGCTACCTGTACTTCGCAATGTTCAGCAAGACCTGCAGCTACAATGTTTTTGGCTACATAGCGAGCTGCATAAGCACCAGAACGGTCTACTTTTGTAGGATCCTTACCGGAGAATGCACCACCGCCATGGCGAGCATAACCGCCATACGTATCTACGATGATTTTACGGCCAGTCAAACCAGCATCCCCTTGAGGACCACCGATAACGAAACGTCCAGTTGGGTTAATGAAGTATTTGGTTTGATCGTCTAATAGGTTTGTAGGAACGATCGGTTTAATTACTTGCTCCATTAGATCCTTTTTAATCTGATCTAGTTCTACTTCTGGAGCATGTTGAGTAGAAATAACAATTGTATCGATGCGAACTGGCTTATCGCCATCGTATTCAACAGTTACTTGAGTTTTACCATCTGGACGAAGGTATTCAAGCGTACCATTTTTACGCACTTCTGTCAGACGACGCGCCAACTGGTGAGCCATGCTGATTGGAAGAGGCATTAATTCTGGAGTTTCGTTGCAAGCATAACCAAACATTAGCCCCTGGTCACCTGCACCGATTGCTTCGATTTCAGCATCAGTCATGCTACCTTCACGTGCTTCCAACGCCTGGTCAACACCTAGTGCGATATCTGCTGATTGCTCGCCGATTGCAGTAATAACACCGCATGTATCTGCATCAAAACCATATTTTGCTCGATCGTAACCAATTTCACGAATCGTATCTCTTACTAGCTTTTGGATATCTACATACGTAGAAGTTGTGATTTCACCTGCCACAAGTACTAATCCGGTGGTAACAGATGTCTCGCATGCTACACGAGCATTCGGATCTTTCGATAAGATCGCATCAAGAATAGAATCAGAAACTTGGTCACAAATCTTGTCTGGATGTCCTTCAGTAACGGACTCAGATGTAAACAAGCGACGTCCTTTTTGCAATTCCATACTTAAAAACCTCCTTCAACTGGAAACATGATATATAGTATGTTTGCCGAGCCAGGTTTCCATCACGACAAAAAGAAAAACCTTTCCCTCCGCTGAGGAAAAGGTTGCTTTTCTAATGCGTTCCTTAACCCTCTTATCGGCCAGAGTGAGTCTAACTATTTAGATAGTTATCCTTTCTCTGCTGGTTAGCACCGCTCAAAACGGTTGCCGGGCTTCATTGGGCCAGTCCCTCCGCCTACTCTGGATAAGAGTAATATCCATGATTTATAGAATAATCTTTTTTTAGAAGGGTGTCAATGTACTTTTGTAAAAAACCCGGTATTTTACAATTGGAAAGATTTAGCTAATACAGTGACCATTTCTCCGCGTTTCACAGGACGATCTGGCTTAAAGGTTCCATCCTGATAACCATGCAACCAGCCATAGTGTGAAAGTGTTTCGATTGCAGCCACCGCCCAATGTGAATGAGGCACATCACGATAAGAAGTACTGGACGATCTTGACACGTTTATTTTTTTAGCACGCGCAATCATCAAAGCCATTTCTGCTCGATTAACAGGTCGATCCGGTTCAATTTTTCCATTGAATCCGCTCATAATCCCCAACTGAGAAGCCTGTAACAAGCTCTCATACGCCCAATGCTTTTTATCTAAATCCTTATAGGTATTAATACCTATTTTACCAGTTGGAAGCTTTTTGGCCTTCATCGAGCGAAGGAGCATGTCTGCGAATTCAGCTCGTGTCATATTAGCATCTGGACGGAAGCTATACGTATTAGGTATGGTAATGACTCCACGTTGAGTTAAACGCCCTATATCATTTCTAGCCCAATGCCCATGTATGTCTCGAAAGCCGCCATACATTTCCTGACGATTTAATGTAAATCGATACGCATCATAGCGGAATGGCGTAGTACTGGTCAACTTTATATAGTATGTCCCTGCTGCTAATTTTTTTTCAAAGACAATGCTATTATCTTGTCCAAAAACCTTTTCAGCTCGAATTGCATATTTCATATCGCGACTATCATAAATACTCATCATGATCTTTACCTGTGGCGGTACATAAGGTGCCCGAATGGTAACATACGTTTCTTTTGGAATCGAAAACGTAAACCAATCGTTATCTGCTTCTGAAGGAATTGTGCCTGTAATCAGACTGTTATTCCCTAGTTTTGTAGCTAAACGATAGGTATCGTTTGGTTCGTTTGGATCTTTTCGTTCAGGCATATAATTGAGCTGAAAAAAGTACTCGCCGCTCACAGCAGCAGGATAGCTGTTCTGAATTTGGAACAAATAGCGACCTGGCGTGACGTTCATCTCTAAGCTTTTTAAAGGATCAGTGACTGAGCTGCTATCAAGGGAAATTCCGCCAGATGTCTTATCGCGTTCTTTACGCACCTTAATTTGCGGGTCTAATCGTAGAGTATCTGTATCCACTCGCAGATAAAGCTTGCCTGGATCACGCACAAAATAGGAAAACCAATCAACATCCTGTGCTGTATGAAAATTCCCCTTGATCTCAATATTATTACCCGGCGGCAGGGGGCGGACTTGATCAATACTATTATTTGGCTCATATCGATCAGGTGCAATGGAAAAACGATTGGTAATGGTATAGCGTAAAGTGCTAGATACCGCAGACCGCTGGAAGTGAATGTGAACCTTGCCCGGCTTCACTGCAATTGTTGCATTTGCTTTATTACCAAGATAATACGTATCTTGAGGCTTTCCATCCTGATAAACGCTAGCTGCCAATGGAGCCAGCGTATCCACCGAAACATCTGCTTTTAATTCTAAGGTTCCCTCATAAGGAATATCCGTGTAAAACCAATCGCTCTTATCTTTATCGCTCAGAGTGCCGCGAATCTGACTTTCCATGGGGAATGCGGCTGCTGTACGCTGTGTATTGTTTGGCTCATTTATATCATCAGGCAGTCTACTCATTACTGCCTTCTGAACATTTAAAAGTCCATATCCTGTCCGCCTGTCCCATCTAACTCCATGTAATTTCGTTGCTGAATGGTACAGAAGCTGGCGTACTTCCAACGGTTTCATATTTGGGTTCCTAGCAAGAATCAGCGCCGCCGCACCAGCTACCTGAGGAGCCGCTGCAGAGGTGCCCTTCATCGAATCGTACCCGCCACCTCTTGCTGTCGTATACACATTCACGCCTGGGGCCACTAGGTTAATTTCTGGCCCAAAATTAGAACGGCTATGGATGGTATTAGAGTTCGTAACGGCGCCAACCGCAATCACCGTAGGAAAAGCAGCAGGATAGTTAACACGACTCCCTTCATTTCCAGTAGCCGCTATAACAACAACTCCTCTGTCCTCTGCAAAATCTATTGCATCCTCCAGCGCCTTCGAATAATATAGTGCGCTGGCGGACATCAAAACAACTTTGGCCCCTTCATTAACTGCTCGTCTAATTCCCGCAGCTAAACGATCAGATGATGAAAATCCTTTTTTATCCAAGATTTTAATAGGCAATATTTTAGCATTCCATAAAACCCCTGTTACCCCTAAACCGTTGTTTCCTTTAGCTCCCAATATCCCAATGACATTGGTGCCGTGTCCGTTTAAGTCTGACGCACTTTCCTCTTGCACTAAATTAATAGTAGGCAACAGATTGTCCTTCAAATCTGGATGGGAAGAGTCTACCCCGGAATCAAGTACCGCAATTTTAATAGCTGTATTGCTGTTGACGATCCCCCAAGCCTCCACTGCCTTAATCTGCGTTAAATGAAGCTGTTTTGAAAAGTAGGGGTCGTTCGGCATGGCGGCTGCTTGGGCAGGCTTTTCACCAACCGTAAAAGCAAGTAAAGCAACAACCGCCGGAATAATCATTCTTTTTGTCAACTGTGTATATAGCATATGGTGCCCTTTCCTCCTTCTCCTGTAAAGAAGTAAATCAGGAAGGATTAGCGTTCTTAATCTTTCAATTGTTCTTTATATAGCATAGTATAGGCTTGCTCAAGAGACAACCATTTCCTACACCTAAATATTTCCAAATCCAATAAATAAAGACCCCTCTCATTACGAAAGGGGTCATAAAAGGATTACTGAATGAATCCCTTGTTATTTTCATGTAATTCTAGCTTCTGAGCTTTTACATCTTTATCCTGTCTTGCATCTGGTACATAAGCTTTGCATTTAGACAAGTCCAGATCTTTGCCTTCTAGCGAACTTGCTGGAATATAGAATCCCCATACGCGTTGAGTTTTAGGTTTAATGTAGAGGCTATGCAGGCCAAAATGCATGCGTGCAACATCTCTTCCAATCTCGTCACGGATATACACAGGTACTTCTGTGAATTCTACACGTTTATCTAAACCATTCATAAAGGCTACAATTACTTTTAGTCCGCCATCTGGAACCTGAACTAAATCAATAGCTGTCAGTTCAACTTGACCGTCTCGGATCGGGAACAGGTCTTTTACCTTTTGGATATAAGACTCTTCCTCTTCATCTGTTAAGCCGTTGTGTTTCTCCACTAGCTTTTCTTCCATTTTATATTGATCTAGTCTTTCTTTATCATAAACCATAAATAATTGCGTATCATCCTCAGGCATGAACAAGAAATCATCCCATGTGAAAAGGAATTCGCATGGACTTGCAGACATATCTTGCAAACCACCCATTGTTAGCATCTCAAAGGATTTGCGTGCCACTACCTTACCATCAGAGGTAACCAAAGCAAGTGGTAATTTATTTAACATAATATCCTGATGTGTAGCATTACGAACAAATGTCATTACCAAAAAGCCTGTATTTAATACATTCGTAAAGAACGGAAAAATACCTACCTCATCACGGACAACCGGTGGCAACTCATCGTGAATGAACTGCAACAACTCAATGTCCATCTCTTCCAAATTCTTGGAAGCTAAACTATTCAAGTTTAGAAACAATTCCTTGGAAGGGATGCGGTTTGACGATTGCTCAGGCTGTTCAATGCCAGATACGCCTAGGTAAAACTCTTTTTGTAGAAACTCATGAATATCCTCACGGGCCTGTTCTAACCCCTGTTTAGAACCAAACCAATTAACTAATTGCCAACTCATTCTATAACCTCCTGTGCATAAGGCAAGGCGACATGCTTTTCAGCAGTCACCTTGCATGCTTTCTCTATAAAACTTCTACATCCAATTCCCAATTGGATTTATTCAATGTTTGATTCATGTTAACAACTTTTGGCGGGAACGCTAATATCCATGGCTTGCTAGAACCGCTTTTCAGGCTGATCTTACTTCCATCCACGATTCCTTCCGCTATTACCTTATCCTTGTTTCGTTCACGCACTACTACACGCAATGCCTTTGGTTGGAAGGTGTCCTCCAAAGCGCTGCGGATTAGCATCGCCACGATTAAACGCCCATCCTCTTTTAAGCCAATGTCAAAACCGGTGAAACTAACTGTCCCTGGTGCCAGGAACGGAAGGTTGTATATCATATTTTCCAGACGATCCTTTTGCGTTACGGTCAAACGTTTTTCCATAGCTGGATCAATCTCTAGATTTTTTGGCCAGACAAACTCACGTTGTGGCAGTCCAATAATCAGTTTCCATTGTCTAACGTCCATAGATTTTTCGTTTGTCACCAGATCTTCTGGGAAAGTAATTTCCCACGGACGACTGCTCATTGGTGGAATTGTTCCAACTGGACTCAGATCAAATTCACCTTTAGCAAATAAATGACCTTCAACAGCAATTGCTAGGTCTAATTTACCCATTTCTACCGGTATTGATGAGGCATTACGAATAAATAACGCTACGGTAACCGCCCCTTCACGAGGAATCAAGCTAAAACCCGTAAGTCCTAATGTTCCCTCAGGGATATCCGGCAAGCTATCATTTAAGAAACGCAAGGTATACTTTTTCTCTTGATCCAGCATTTCGTTCCATGCTGGGTTGAAAGAAACTTCCAGATCGCTTGATTTTAACATTTTTTCTGTCGCTTCTTCAATCCGATTATGCGTAGTCTGAGAAAGGTCTTTCTTGAGATCCTCGGGACTTCGCATTTCATTATCGTTAGTAAACCAATTCTTTAAAAAGTTAAACATAAGATCCCCCTCTTTGCTGTGATACAAAATTCCTATATGATCAATTCCGATTTTAACGCAGTACGGTCTCTAGTCAGTGACCAGGAGTTATTCGCCGGGAAAAAGATTAATTTTGAGCAAGCTGCACTTTCCACTGGGATAAATCAACATTTTCCTTTAGGATGCTCTCTTTTGGAAAAATAAACATCCAAGGCTTGCTTGTTTGGGCATTTACAACAAAATCCTTGAGCTGGAATACACCCTCTGCCACCTTATCACCTGTGCCATCATAAAGAGCCAGTGGCAATTGTTCAAAAGAAAGATTTTGAGTCGTTCCATTCCGAATTAAGAGAATCGCTCGAATTACGCCTTCATCGTTTTGCTTCGCCTGAACGCTCTGAACATTTACTTCCCCTTCTTTTAACTCAGGAAGACTTTTCGCCAGCTCAATAAAGTATTTCTTTTGATCGTCAGTTAATGATTTCACCCAAGATTCTTCCAGCTCCAAATTTTTCGGCAGGACCATTTTATTTTGAGCCAATTCAAAGGCAAGTTTCCAGTTTTGCAGCAAAACATTTGTCGTGATAAAGTGTTCTCTCGTAAATACAAAATTCCACGGTCGAGCATGGAACGCCGGAATTTCTCCAAGCTCGCTTAGATCAAATTCTTGTCGGGTAAATAGCTTATCGCCGTCAAACAGGATAAGCAAGGTCATTTTTCCCAACGCAACAGGCTGATCGCTTGCATTTCGTACAAAAGCCGCTATTTCAACGCCGTCCTCATGAGGCACCATATTAAATCCAGAGATAGCAATATTGCCCTCTTCCAAAGGCTCCAATTGGTTAGCCATAAAGGACATAGAATATTTCTGCATATTATCTAGCTCATTTTCCCATAACGGATGCAGGGATAGCGCAGTCACGCGTGTAGCGACGTCAGTTGATTTTTGTTTCGTAGTCTTTTTGGCTTTGTCATTCTTCTTATCCGAAGCTTGTTTATCCGTGTTTGTAACAGGCAACACAGACTGTTCCTTACTTTTAGGCAAAGTAGAGGTGTCTTTTTCATCACCTGACAATATATTTTTCAAAAAGGAAAACATGATTTGTCCGCTCCCACATGTATAGTATTGTCTACCTATATTCTTATCTTTTCATATTATCATAAGTAACCTTCAAAACACAAAAGCCCATATTTTCCTTAACTTAATCGTTTCAGGCATACCATTATACCTTGTTCATAAGGGGTATGTACAATACGCCCAAGCTCGTGTTCATATTTACTGCCGTCTAACTGAATGGTAGATTCTGTGACATACATCATCTCCACCATTTCCCTCATAAAGGGCTGGAACCAGCCTAGCACTGTCATTACTTTCCGGCCAATTGGGAGCATGAAATTTTTTCTTCCATTATATAGACGCGCTATCTCCCTGATTTGTTTTGCTGAGATCGTCCCCGAACCTGGAATATTCCAAGTCGTTCCATACGTATTCGGATGTTTAGCCAATCGAATTATCGCTTTGGCTGCATCTGGTGTATAAATGTATTCACGTTTAACAGTAGGATCGCCAATAAAGATACTGGGCTTCCCTTTAGCCAAAGACTCAAGCGTGACATGTAAGAACGTATTCGTTGCGTGTGGACCATAAAAGTCAGGTAAATGAACAAGCATACATGGGGTACCTGACTCGTTCGCTTTCCACACAAGCTGTTCTAGCTGTAACCGAATCTTTCCCTTTGTCGTATGTGGTTCTTTGGAGTGCTGTTCATTTACTAATGGTGTTTTGGCTCTGCCATATGCATAGATGTTGTCGATCACAACCACTTTTGCTCCATGATGCTTGGCAGCAGTTAAAACATTGTTCATCAATGCTGGATGGCCTATTTTCCATTCCGGATAAGGAACACTGACACAATGAAAAATCACATCCACACCCTTAGCGGCTTGTAGCAAGTCTTCTAGGCTGTAGGCATCTCCCGTGTATAAGGACAAAGCTGGAGAGTAGTCTCGTTTTTTCGCTTCCAATTCCCATTCTGCTTGTAAATTCGTTAGCTTTGAATTAGAGCGTGCAAAAGCTACCGTATGAATTCCGTTGCGAAGTAATTCAAAAACTAATTCTGTTCCAATGCTACCTGTAGCTCCAAATACCAATGCTTTATCCATGATCCTTCTCCCCTTTTTTAACCAGCGGTCAATTAATGTTTGAGAAAAAACTCGACTGCTGCCGAGCTTTTTTCATGGTTTCTTGATTCTTGTCTCTGGATTCTTGTTTCTTGATTCTTGTTTATTGTTCCATCTATTATTTCATTTTCAGCTTTTCTTTTGATATTGAATGACGTTGCTTATTTATTCAATTCGCTTCAAGTTTCAAGCCTCGCGATCGTCAGCCAATTGGTTAGCCAGAAATCTCACATGCACCTTAACAAGTGCTTCCACATCCTCGTACGATTGCTTCGTTTGGATATAATGCACGACAAACCCATGTAAAGAAAGGAATATGACCCATGGTATTGTGAACATATTTCCAATCCTTTGCAGCGCATCTCCCGCCTCTTCCCTGACAAGGCTTGCAAACGTTTCATAACAACTGTCCTGTTCTGGTCGAGCGTACTCCAGTGTCTCCGGCTCATTTGAACAAAACATCATTTCATAATGATGCGGATGGCTCAAGCCAAAATGGATAAAGGTCTCCATTAGCGACTCTAATTTATGCTGGGGCTGGCTCGCAGTATCCGTCTGTTGGATTGATTTTTTCATTTGTTCCTGCAATGTACGATAATCCTCTTGCACAATAGCGTTAAATAGCTCAGCCTTTTCTTTGAAATGATAATAAAGTGATCCGTGGCTATAGCCTAGTTTTTGTGCAATACTTCGCATGGAAACCGCTCGATAGCCTTGTGTTGCAAATAGTTCCCGAGCTACTTTTACAATCTGTTCACGGCTCAGTTCCTTGGCTACCGCCCTTCTTGCCGCCATCGCGCTTCACTCCCTACAAACTAACTTCAGTTTATTTAACCAATGGTCAATTAATGATTTCATTATATCTTTAATTTCCTTTGCTTGTCAAAGGGCAATATCCGTTATTTCCCTCATCGTATCCCAAAGAACAGACAACCTATTCAAGTTGTTTCCTTATTATATAATGCTTTACGCAGGCCGATCTTATGATCTATACTTCATTACGTCTTTGTACAAAAAAAACGAGCGTAAAGCTCGCTCGTCTCTTTTGTCATGTATGATGCTGTATTTTTATTCGGTATTACCCTCGCTGGTCATTCTCGCGGTTTTCCTCTGCAAATGCAACAATCGCCACATTAGGAAAATAGCCCCAACGGCAAGACCTACAATTAAACCAATCCAATAGCCGAATGCACCTAAATCGGTAATTTGTACCAATAAAAAACCGAGTGGTAAACCAATGACCCAATATGAAATCAAAGCAACAATAAAAGTAATGTTTACGTCCTTATAACCGCGCAGCGCTCCTTGAATAGGTGCGGCCACCGCATCAGACAGCTGGAAAAAGATGGAATATAATAAGAAGTGCTGAGCCAGTTCAAATACTTCAATGTCATTCGTGTAAAGGGAAGCCACTTCTTTGTTGAAGATAACCAAAGCTGCTGAAAATAATAACCCCAGTGCTACGGCAATACCAATACCTAAAAAACTGTACTGACGTGCATCCTTCATTCGTTTTGCCCCTACCTCATGACCAACCACAATCGTTAATGCCATGGCGATACTCATCGGTATCATATATAGGAAGGAAGCAAAATTCATTGCCACCTGATGGGCAGCAATCGTAATGGTATCGAATCGGCTCATCAGCAGGGTAACAGCCGCAAAAATACTGGTCTCAAAGAAAATCGAAAAACCAATCGGCAAGCCTAATTTTAAAATTTCTCCCCATGTCTTAAAGGAGAGCTTATGAAGTTTACTAAACAATCCGTACTCTCTAAAATTCCCAACGCGTAAAATAACAAAATAAGTAATCACCAAAATAATCCAATAAGTAATAGCCGTCGCTACCCCTGCACCAACCCCACCTAATCGTGGCAAGCCGAATTTACCGAAGATTAACAAGTAATTTAATACAACATTAATCGGTAAAGAGATGAGGGAGATAAACATAGTGACTCTAGTCTCACCCAAAGCGTCGATAAAGCAGCGCAAAACAGTGTAGACAAAAAGCGGAATGATACCAAAAGCAAGTGCCAATAAAAAGTTCTGAGCAACCCGGTGCACCTCTGGTTCCAGCTTCATGCCGCCCAGGATGGAAGGAATGGCAAATATACCAATCACAATGACAGAGAGAGCGATTGCCACACCTAGGTAGATTCCTTGAAAAACAATATAAGGAACCTTCTCCTTCTTCTGCGCCCCAATCATTTGAGCAACGATTGGAGTGACCGCCAACAGAATTCCGTTTAACCCGGTAAAAACAGGCGCCCATATACTAGTCGCAATGGCTACGCCCGCTAAATCATTCGCCCCCGCATGTCCTGACATAATCGTATCAAAAAAGGACATTGCAAAAAGAGCCACCTGTGTAACCATGATTGGCAACAAAATGAGTAAAAAATGTTTCGATTTTTGAGATAAGTTGTAAGTTTGATTCATAATTGACCCCTGTATTTTTTTGGATAATTATAAAGTCTAATTATAACATAGTTTGGGTTTTTTATTGGTAGTTTATGTGAAGATAAAGCCTTTTGCAATAAGATATAGGATATGAATTGCATTTTACCTAGTTTATTACAATTTAGTCTATAAATTAGTACAGTTTTTCTTGTTTGGAAAAACCCCCCATTGTCGAAGAGCTTAGAAACAACCTAACTGGTGTAGATAACTTTAAGTATAAAGTAGTTGTTTCAAAAAACAATGAAAAGTTTACATTTGTCTAGTAACCGTTACAGTTTTGGTTGATCAAGTAGTTATTAGGGCGACTGGATTGGAATTGTTGAAAAACGGCTACTGCAATTGGCAAAGCATACGAAACCCTTGAATCAAAGTCTAAACATATGGAACCCTTGGTCAAAGTCTAAGCATCTATCAGTAGCCTTACTTACCGTCATATATTCCAAGTGGGAAAAGGCTTCAAATATAAGCTTGTTACTCTTTAAAAATATTTTCAATGATCTAGCTGCTCCAAAAGGAAGAGTTGATGTAAACATAATTGTGAAACGCTTGAAATTTACGACCCCTATGAGTTAGATAGATATATGAAATCATAGGGATATAAGTAGTTTTGGGGAAAAATTTATAGAAGGCTTACGGGGAATTTTACAGAGAAATCATAGTTGATCACCTTCCGTAACAATATATGAGGAGGAGAGTAATCTAGAGCCTTCAGAAGCATCTCAGAACGTTTCACAGCTAATAGGATTAAAATAAAAAAACGTTATTGTTAAAGAATATAGGAGTATAATGAACTACCTTACTTGTATTTGGTAGTTTGATACGGTGAAAAATTGATTAGGTTGAATGTATTTAGATAAGTAAAGAGCCTCCTAGACTCAGCAGTGAATGCTTTGTCATAGAAGGCTCGTTTCTTCTTTTACTCAAAAGAGTTTATGAAATTATGTTTCTTAAAATTAAAGACTTACTTTATTACTGCATTTTTAAAAGTTTCCGTAGCTGTAGCAAGATCAGCTTTTGCTTGATTCAATTGAGCTTTATTAGAAGCTGCATTATTAAATACTTGTTCTGCTGCTGCAATTGCAGTGTTGTAATCATCTTTAGCGCTTTGCTCATACTGTCCTGTAGCACTTCCAACTACTGCTGCACTGTGGTCAGCTTTAGCATCAGTGATTGCTTGTCCAAGATCTTTTTTAGCTGCTTGTAATTCAGCCGCTTCTTGACCTTTATTATCAAACGCAATACGAGCAGCTTCTACAGTGTTCTTAGCAGTATTTACTTTTCCTTGAAGGGTTGTTTTTTCTGTGCCATCAGCAAGTTTAGCAACAGCTGCATTAGCTGTTTTTACAGCATTTTCAGCAGCAGTCAAATTAGCTTCTACAGTCAAGTCTTTTGCAGCTGCTTCTTCAAGAGCTGTTACTGCTGCTTTTGCAGCTGTCAAATCAGCTGCTGCAGCTTGACCTTTTACTTCTAATTTCACAACTTCGTTATTTAGTTGAACTTTATAATCGGTAGTTTTTACTTTAACCTTAACAGATTTAATGATTAAAGAAGCTGTTCCGTCTTTTTTAACAGGTGTTGACGTATTACCTATACTACTAATTACTGCATCATTATCACTTAAGAAATCAAAATCTTCTACAGTAATATCGGATGCCTCAGCACCTGTGAAGGTAACTGCAAAGAGGTCTTTAAGATCAATATTCTCTTTAATTGTTGATCCTTTAGTTACATCAACACTAATAGTTCCTTTAGTCAAAGATACTTTTGGAAGTTCTTTTGTATCTTTTACTGTGAACTTATCAGAGAATAGTTGGTAAGCAGTGTTTTTATCTGCACCCATTTTAACAGTTACAGTGTATTCTTTTCCTGCTTCAAAGATGTCTTGAGTAGCATCAATTTTTGCAGTAGTAGCAATTTCTTTACCAGCTGCATCTGTTACAGAGTAGAAAAGACCATTTGTAATCTCTTCTGCTTGGTTACCTTTATCGTCTACACTAAACACTTTAAGTTCCATTTCGGATTTAGCGTCTGTGTTAGCCTTGTTTTTGTCAAGTTCTTTTTCAAATCCATTTACCTTAAAGTCAGCTACTTGACCAGCTTTTTCAACTTTTACAATCAATTCAGCTTTAATTTGATCATTTAGAGACAATTCGATAACAGCTGTTCCTTCTTTACCATCTACAGGTTCAATGGTAATAGAATGTTCTGTACCGTTAACTGCCTGTTCTTTAACCAATGGCTTGATCAAATCTTGCCCAGATTTAGGTTGAACAAATACCTTACCATCGTATGCAACGTCATTACCATATTGGTCTTTAAATTTCACCACTACAGTTTTAGTTGTACCAAGAGAAGATGAAACCGTTACTTCAGTTTCTTTCAACTCAAGTTTGCTAGTTACAGCTTTAGCAACTGTTTTGATTTCTACAGTTTTTGAGTAAAGAACTTTTCCATCTGCTTTTACAACGGAAATTTTAACTGGTGTTAAACCATCTTTAATTGGAGTTACTGTTCCTTCTTCACGATCAACTAAAGCAACAGTTTTGTCAAGAGACTCATATTGAGGTTTAATATCAGTATATTTATTACCAAACTGATCTTTCAATTCTGTATGGAATTTGAAAGCAGGACTAGCATCTGCAGTTACTACAGTGTTTTGCTTGTATTCAGAACTGTCAAATGTTGGGACGCTAGTGGAAACAGTCCAATTGATTAGATCCATTGGCTTAGGATCTTCAGCTTTTACAGTGATTTTTTCACTCTTAACTACAGTGCCATCGTCTTTAGTAACAGTTACATATACGAATGCGATTGCACCATCAGTATTTAGTGTAATATTGCCTTCATTATCGATTGGAGCAGTAGCTTCGAATTTTACTTTAGCTTTATTTTCAGCAGTTACATCTACACCTGCTGCATCAAGCAATTTGTAAGTAATTTTTTTGTCAGCAGCCTTAGTTGATACTACTTGAGAAGTTTGTACTTCAACTTTAGCTACTTCTCCAACTACGAAGTCGAAATCTTTAGAAGATGTCTTATCTCCAGCTTTTACAGTTGCAGTATAAGAACCTTTTGTCAAAGATTGATAGAACTCAACAGTTGCAGATTTTTTATCATCAGACAAAGTTACTGCTTTAACATATTCTTTGTTTCCAGTATCTTTGTTTACTACTGTTACATCTTCTTTAGCAATAGCTGCAACAGCTTGAGCGAAAGTTACTTTAACAGTTGTGCTGTTAATTGCACTTACGCTTTCAACTTTCAAATCACCAGTAGGTTGTTGTCCATCTTGCTCAGGTACTTTGTTCTTTTGGGAATCTACAGTACCGTCTTCAAGAACAGTGTGGAAGCCATCTGCGCCACCGATTTTGTCAAAGTCAGCACCTGTAGCTACACGGAAAGCGTCTTTGCCTGTTTGTCCATTATCGATTGCATCAACAATGTCTTTAAGAGATGCTACTTTACCTTGTGGGTTTACAAACAATACTTGATCTTGAGTAAGAGAAGATTTGAATGCTTCTTCTTTAAATTTAGCAGCTACGTCTGCATTAATTAATGCATCTGCTCCATAGTATTTCGTAACATTTCCACCAAGGTAATAACCAGTGGAAGCAGCGAATGCGGATGTTGCCATGCTAGTTACTAGCGCTGTAGAAAGTACTGATAGGACTACTTTTTTCACTTACTACCCCTCCAAACAGGATTTATTGTTGGATTTCTAATATATAAATAAGTACAAGTACTGTAAATTACAGCCAATCATTAGGCAGATCAGAGGGATTTCCTCTGATCTGCTTCATGATTATTGGTCAAAAATTACTTAGCAGAAAGTTTTACTTCTGTAGAGTAAAGTTTTTTACCAGCTTTGTATGCTGTTACAGTAGCTTTTTTCTCAACAGTGTCTACGAATAGACCAGCAGAGAATTTAGCACCGTCTTTTACAGTTACAGTTTTTGTTTCAGAACCGATTTCGATTTTCACTTCATCAGCATCTTTTGCTTCACCTTTAAGTGTACCAGCTACAGAGTAGAGGTAAGTTTCACCAGGGTATTTTTCATAGTTGCTGCTTGTGAAGTCGATATCAGCATCGTCTTGACCTGGATCTGGTTTTTCACCATTCCATTTTTGTTTTAGGAATTGATCCATTAGGGTTTCTTTGTTTTCATCTTTCTTCAGGTAACCCTCAGTTTTTGCATCGTCAGTGCTGATAACATACAATACATAATCGATATCGTCAGAATCGTCATCAGTATCAACTAGTACTACATAGTCATCAGTGTCAACTCCGCCAAGATCTTTACCGTCTTTGTCGAAGTAAACAACGTCTTTGTTAAGTCTTACGCTTTCTTTCTTAGAATCTGCAGTGTTGAAGTAGATCTTCTTAGATTCTGTTTTTGTTACAAGTGCAGGAATAACAGCTTCTACACCAGCATCTTCAAAGTCAGAAGTTTTGATAGTTTGGTATTTGTACTCGTCACCGCGAGCGTTAACGATGATTTTAACATCATCCTCTTCGATTAGCTTGTCGCTATCTACGCTGTAACGGATGAAAGTTTTCTCAAGCTTATCGCTGTTGTCACCATCATATTTGAACTCGTCTTCAACCCATTTGTTGTTTTCATCACGGTGTTTGATTTTTAGGTAGTCTGTGCTTCCTTTAGTGTAAGCTTCAGTAACCACACCAAACTCAGAACCAGATGCAAGACCTTTGGAATCTACAACGAATACTGCTTCTAGATCGCTACCGTCTACAGTGTAGTAAACTTCAGCGTCTTTCTCAGCAACGTCTTTCCATTTCAAGATCTTAGGACTTTTCAGTTCAGGTTTGCTACCGGAAGAAGTAAGATCTTTAGTTCCATCGATCAAGACAGTGCTGCTAGTGTATTCATACGTTTTACCGTTGATTTTAACTGTCTCATCGCTCTTCTTGGAGTTTTTGCTCCATTCAGATTTAGATAGAGATTTTACTTTAGAAGGGTCTTTCATTTCAACTTTTTCAATATCACCGTTTGCATTCATTTCAATTTGTGCAAGGATGAATTTTTTGTCGTTGGACAAAGTTAGGTATTCTTTAGCAAGTTCGTCTTCTTTTTTCTTCAAGTCGCTGAACTTGTCGCCTTTTTCGTTTTTGATATATTTGCCTTCTAGTTTAACAGAAGTAGTTTTACCTTTTTCAGTGAAAACTTTGAAGACATATCTATCGTTGACGTTATCCCAAGTACCGGAAGTGGAGATAACAGCCAATTGTTTGCGATCGTTAGCTTCATATCCTTCGATGTGGCGAATACGGCCTACAGCGTCAAGATAGATTTTAACTTTTGTACCTTCAAGGTTCTTAACATCATCAGAAGAGATATTGTCTTCGATTTCCTTGTCTTTGTCTTTCGCGAAAGAAGCATTTCTGAAACGGTATTCTTTACCGTCGATGCTGATGCGGTAGTCGCTTTCAGACTTCGTACGAACTTTTTCAACTTTACCTTCAACTACAGTACGGTTAGCGAAGATTAAAAGTTTGTCTTTGTTACCGTCTGCACGGTATGCATGGTAAACGTCCATTTCTTTAAGGTCAGCCAATTTAGCTGGTTTACCATCCAAGAATACTAGGTAGTCAACGCCTTCTTTTTTACCGTCAAGAGATAGATCTTTACCTACCAAAGTAGTGATCTTCTTGTCAGATACTTTTTTGATTAGCTCAGAACCGAAGTGGTTGTTTACCCAGTTTTGGTCGCCACTGCGATCGTCAACGATGCTTAGGTAACGAACTTCATTCTTAGTGTTAAGAACTAGCTTAACAGAATAAGCATCGTCAGCTTCTAGCAATCTTTGTAGAGCATCTTGTACATCAGATGCTTTTGTAGCGCGCTCAAAGTTGAACGTTACAGTTACATCTTCAGCCAAATCGTATTTTTTCTCGCTGTCAAGTTCTAGAGTAAGTTTCTCGAACTTGTCTTTTTTGATTTGGTCTTTGTCTTTAGAAGGAGACAATTTTTTACCATTAACATGGATAGCTTTGTATTTATCGAAAACAACTGTTTCGTCTTCGGAACCTTCCATCCATACTACAGTGTTGTCTTTGTCTTTGATCCATACTTGTACGCGTTGACCAGCGTAGTCGTTAGCATTGATGCTGTCAGCAACTTTGTACTTCACTTTGTTGAAGAAAGATTTGCTGTCAGAAGTCAATTCTACTTCGTTGTATTTCAAAGATCCAAGACCGATTACTGGTACGTTAGAAACTGAAGGAAGATCTTCAGGTTTGTTACGATCAGTCATAGTCCATTTTGTATCGTAAACATGTACATGTAGGTACTCAGTTAGAAGGTTCTTACCAGCAAGAACTTCGTGATTGTTGTTAGATCCAACAGTTGTTTGTTTCATTAGGTCAACGCGAAGAGAGTTGTCTAACATCTTCAATACGTCACCACGAACAGCTGGTTTGTTAGGATCGATAGTTACGCCATTGGAAATTCCCAAAGTGGACGCTTGTGCGATGAAGTTGTTTGGCCAAGTACCTTTTTGAAGTGCCATTGGCTCATAACCTAGTGCACGCACCAACATAGTAGCTGCTTCAGCATATGTTACTGTGTTGTTTGGACGGAAAGTTTTGTCTGGGTAACCTTTTGCAAGGTCTTCGCTAACTGCGATGCTAACCCAACCTTTGAACCAGTCAGTAGCAGTAACGTCTTTAAAGAATGGATTGAAAGTTGCAGTGTTTGCAGCTTGCTCAAGTCCACGAGCACGTACCATCAAAGTAGCGAACTCAGAACGTTTGATTGTTTGGTCAAGGTTAAGGTTACCTTTTTCATCCCCTGCAGCCAAACCAAGTGCTTGCAAACGCTTGATAACTTTCTCCATGCTTGGATCTAATTGTGGTGCAGTAGTTTTTGTTTCTTCTGTAGTTTTTGCCGCTTCTTCTGCTCCTGCAACAACAGGAACTACGGATAGTGCTAGTGCACTTGCCAATAAGCTATTAACAACCTTTTTCATAACCTTAGGTTCTCCTCCTCTAGTATATAACAATTGATTTTGGGATATCTTATTACTAGTTGTCTCTTTCTTTTTCCAGCCCGAATCCTGCAAGCGCGTTTCACCCCCTTTCGCAGGATCGCATATAGAAAGAACAAAATCCTTCATAAATTACGCAAAACTAGCGAATCATGTCATAAAAGTGCAACAGTCATTAGTGTATCATAGTTGCTAGACTTCGTGAATCCTTTTTTAGGAATCTAACCGTAATTACTTCGACATACTATTAAACGCATAGGATTTTAAAAAGTTGCGGTCGTTGCATACATTTTTTTAAAAAAACTTTTCGTAAGTTGATAATTCTGGGTAATTTGAGTCACAAAGGTAATTATAATTATCGAATTTCCAATTGTCACCTACAATCTTTTTCCATTTTTGCTACCGCATACCAAAAAGAGGGGATAGAATAATCTATCCCCTCTTTGACTGTTTGCCTACAAACAGTTGGTAATTCCCCTATTTTTGTGTTTTATTGACCTTTAGGTGATTGCAAAACTGCATTCTCGTATGACATCACAGCCAGGTTTAGCTGATGCAAATTCTTTTGATAGTTGTTTTCCGCCTTAGATAGCTCTTCCTCAGCAGTAACTACCTCAACTGCTGTTGCCAAGCCGTTCTCGAAGCGTAGCTTGGTTAAACGATAGTTCTCTGCTGCAGCTTCTGTACCCTTTTTAAGGGCTTCTAGTGCAGTTTTAATTGAATTTAGGTTGTAGTAGGACTGCATGAGATCCACTTTAACTTGATTTTGTGTTTGTGTTAAAGCTAATTTATTTGTTTCGTAGTCATTCTTAGCTTTTTGGCCCCCGAATCCAGAGAGGATCGAGTACTTCTCAATGACTTCCAGCTCTTTTTCTGTGTTTGTAATTTCTTGTTGAGCAGTCAGGATGTCTACATGTTCTTTTAATGCTTTGGCGATTGCTTTTTCAACATCCATCACTTCTACATTTTCACTTGTTTGTTTTGTCAGCAGGTTCCATTTTTTATTCAGGTCTACACCCATAAATTTGTTAAGCTCTAGTCTGGCGATGTCTTTTGCAGACTCAGCTTGAGCAACTGCAGCCTTAGCCTGAGCTACCCCTGTTTCTGCTTGCAGTACTTCCGTTTTTGCACGTGTACCTACACCAAATGCTGCATTAGCAATTTTCAACTGAGATTCGGAACGTTCCAAGCTTTGTTTTTTTAATGTTAAATCATCCTCAGCATTTAACAAATCAAAGTATAGTTTCTCTGCACCTAACTTAAAGCTACCCTCAGAACGTTTCAAGGCAAGCTTCCCAAGCTTCTCCTGCCCCTCCGCTTTAACCGTTCCTACATATTTACTAGTCGCAGTGCCAACATCTTCAATCATGCCTTCCTTGATTTTAGTACTAGTGAAAGCAGCCGCATTTGCGCCAATCATCGCATTATCTACAAGAATCTTTGCTTTTTTATAGTCCAGATTATTTTCTAATGTAAGCTGTACCGCTTTTTCAACAGTAAGATCGTTAGCTCCTACTTCTTGTTCTTTCTTAACAGTCACTTGTTGAGTTGTTGCTGGTGCTGTTGTAGTGGCTGCCGCAGCAAGTCCACTGCCTGAGGTCATAACCATCGCTGCTACTGTTAGTGCAACCCATTTTTTTGAATAAGGAAAATTCATATCTGTACACTCCTTCTCTCTTACCATTCGATTTATGAAACTCTCTCGTCTATCTACATTAGTACCATACCATATTTGGCGTAAATTGGTCTCTGGCAAATCATTCGTATTTTGTTACAGATTTGCTTAGACCTTGATTTGCCATGCATCCTAAGTCTTGCATACAATACTCAGGTCTCTTATGCAGATTGCTTATATTGCAAGTGCATTTTTCCTTGTACTCATTTACAATACGTCTACTATCTGCAAAAAATTACACATCGTTTGCAAGGTTCTCTGTTTCTCGTTATGCTGGTAGCATGAGGTGATGCAAATGTTACAACATTATAAAACCCTGGCTGGCTACGGAGAAGATGAGATCGTTATTGAACGATCCCGCTTCATTGGTTACGCACAGCGTGTAACTACAGAAGAAGAAGCGACTGCTTTCATCGCTATGATAAAGAAAAAGCATTGGGATGCAACCCATAACTGTTCTGCATTCATCATAGGGGAGAATGACCAAATCCAACGTTCTAGCGACGATGGTGAACCAAGCGGCACAGCTGGAAAGCCCATATTAGAATGCATCAAGAAAAATGGGGTAAAAGATACGGTTGTTGTCGTAACTCGCTACTTTGGTGGTATTAAATTAGGGGCAGGCGGGCTGGTACGTGCTTATACAGCAGGTACGGTCACTGCATTGAAAGCAGCCGGCATCGTTGCCCACATTCTTCACCAAGAAGTAATCATTTCATTGGATTATCATTGGTGGGGGAAGGTGGAAAACGAGCTGCGACTGGGAAATCACCGGGTAGCAGGTATTGATTACGCCGATTCCGTAACCGTTCGGGTACAGTTACCACAGGGAGAGGAAGCAGCCTTTATCGAACGAATCACAGATCTTACAAATGGTAAGGCTTCACTGACTCTCGGAAATAAAGAGTATGTAGAGCTACCTGTCGAAGCCATTCAGGAAGATACCGAATAAAAAAGGTATGACATCTTGAAAGATTATACAAAACCAGTATCTACTTACTATACGCATAAAACCATTTGAAGGTTGCACCTTCCTGTTAGACAAATGGTTTCCTATACAACTATATAAGGATTATTTGTGAAATACTAGACCTTACTCGTATGAACAAGCACTTGCCAAATTGCGGCAGGTGTTTTTTATTTCTAACTTTGCATCTATATTAATGAAGGAAAATTTACAGACAAAGATTTATTTCTTAAAAAAATCAAACACGCAACAGTTCATTTCTCGCTTATTTTCAGTCTTACCACATACATAACTCGTTCTTATCTGTCCACTTTTCTCTCCTAATGTCTAGGAGATGATAGATGATCCATCAATTTTGTGTCACTACCTGCTAAATCTTGGGCTCCATGTATATCAAGCGTAATTTTTTTACACCCGTGTCTAATACAAAAAAAGAGCCGCTGATTGAAGAGCGGCTCTTACATTTATTGACCTCGACGCATCGAGTTGCTTACTTTTAATTTTAAACGTTCATAAGCATTGAGGATTGGACGGTGCTTACGGCCAACCAAGCCTACAATTTCGGTCACCATGTGAATGACAAACCCTAAAACAGCCAGAATAATAAGCGTCATCCAAATGGTATGCTGTGCGTTGGTTACTTTTGTAAGCAGGATAGCTGCTCCGCCAAAAAACGCACTCATTCCATAGATTGTGATAACTGTTGTTCGATGGGAGAGTCCCATATTCAGCAAGCAGTGATGCAAGTGCCCTTTATCTGCACTGGAAATTGGTTTGTTATTCAGAATACGGCGTACAATCGCGAAGAACGTATCCCACAACGGAACCCCCAGAACCACAATTGGAATGATAAAGGAAACAAATACCGCTTCTTTAAAGCCCATAATGGAAAGAGCCGCTAAATTAAATCCTAAGAATAACGCTCCTGTATCACCCATAAAAATTTTGGCTGGATGGAAGTTAAAATAAAGGAAGCCAATGATTGCTCCAAGCAAAATGAAGCAATACATCGCAACACCAGTGTCCTTCATGATAATGGCCATAACACCCATAGTAGCTGTGGCAATACCAGACACACCAGCAGACAGTCCGTCTAATCCATCAATTAGATTAATGGCATTAGTAACTCCAATAATCCATATCATCGTAATAGGGACGGCTAGTACAGCTAACCAGCCTGTGGAGAAGTCTAAGCCAACATCCCCGAATGGAAGATTCACTACTCCAATCTTCAAGCCAAACCCTATCACGACAACCGCTGTTCCGATGATTTGTCCAAGCAGCTTCCACTTAGGGGACAACTGATACTTATCATCGAGAATCCCGGTGATTAGCACAATCGTTCCACCTATAAAGATTCCCAGCATTTCATTTGTTAAAGGCTTTAAGAAAATAAACAGCGCAACTACAAATCCTATAAAAATCGCAAGTCCACCCATGCGCGGCATAATTTTGGTGTGTACTTTTCTATCGTTGGGAGCATCAACTGCTCCAATTTTTATTGCTAGTTTTTTTACATATGGTGTAGCGATAAAAGCCACAACCATCGCAGTCAGCAGTCCGAAGACATAACCAGACATGATGTTTCCCCTCTCTACTGAGACTCGGAACGTTTTTTCAAACGGCTCCACAGCACTGTGGCGACAAAGTGTGGTATTGCCAGTTGTCTTCTCCATCTCGATGGATCTTTTAGTAAGCGATATAGCCATTCCAAGTGTAATTGCTGCCACATTTGTGGGGCACGTTTTACTTTACCAGAAATGACATCTAAGCATCCTCCAACTCCCATAGCAAGTGAAACAGGAAGCCCATCCCAGTATTTTGCTATCCATTCATCTTGTTTTGGTGCACCCATGGCTACAAATAGTAAATTTGGTTTCTTTTCTTGTATATCTGCGACAATTCTGGCCTCTTCCTCAGGCTTAAAATATCCATGTTGTCGACCAACAATGTTTGCTTGTGGAAAACGTTCCTGTAGAACTTCAGCCGCTTTCTCATTTACATCCGGCGAAGCCCCTAATAAATAAACTCCCCAATGATTTTCATTGGCTTGTATCATGAGATGCTCTAATAATTCAACACCTGTAACACGTTCGCGTATCGGGGCGTTTAACCACCGAGCTGCATAAATAATTCCAATGCCATCTGGCACTACATAGGCTTGTTCCATCAAGCGTGCCATGTTTTTGTTTCCTTGAGATAGCATCACGATTTCTGGATTGGCGGTAACGACGTGTGTACGCTCCCCAAGTTTGACAAGATCGGTCAAATGCTGCACCGTATCCTGCAAACCTTTAGTAGAAAACGGAACCCCCAGGATTCGCGCGACTTTCATAATATATGCCCCCACTAATTCTATTATGTAGGCCTTAAAGAGACAGGTTGCACGTAGCCAATTTTACTCTAAAAGAAAGGCACATTCAAGATCAATTCCAGAATGTGCCCATGTTCTTCTTTGTCTAATTTGCTTATTTATTGGCGATGGCAAACATAATTTCGCCTTCTGCCACTACTTTTTCGCCAACTCGCGCTACTGCATTTCCTTTTCCAACAGTACCGCGAACCCTTGTCATTACTACCTCTAACAGCAATGTGTCACCTGGCGTTACTTGTTCTTTAAAACGGAAATTGTCAATACCTGCAAAGAAAGCTAATTTCCCTTTATTCTCTTCTTTACCCAAAATTGCTACTGCACCGACTTGAGCAAGTGCCTCCACAATTAAAACGCCTGGCATAACAGGATAGCCGGGAAAATGCCCCTGAAAAAATGGTTCATTTATCGTTACATTTTTCAATCCAACAGAGCGTTTCCCATATTCCACTTCTACAATTCGATCCACTAAAAGAAATGGATAGCGATGGGGGATGATCTCCTGAATTTGTACAGCATCTAAGATTGTTGGATATTCCACGCGTCTTTCCTCCACTTCCATATTTTCACTAGCTATGCTATGTATGTGAGTTGTTTGATCTACTTACAATATAAGTACTCCCTTGTCTTGTCCCAATCAGGACGAGGGTTTCCTATAAAGGGGCACTTCGGTTACGGAGTGCTCTTTTCTCCTATATCCTTGTTTAACAATAATACCTTCATTAAATAAATGGCACTGGTCAAAATGGAGAACAAAATAACGATCCATAAAAATAATTCACCATATGTGTATCGAAACATGATGGAAGTAAACACGATATAAAATAACACGGTGGTTACCTTCCCATAAATATTAGCCGATACGAGCTTCTTTCCACGAAAATGAAAAAATGCAGAAAGAATAATCATTGCTAAATCTCGTAAAAAGAATACGGATGCAGCCCAAATGCTGATACGACCAGACAGCAAGAACGAAAAGATAACGGCTAACATCATCAATTTATCGGCTAGTGGATCGAGCATTTCACCTGTCGCAGTAGTCATTTTATAAGTACGTGCAATATATCCATCCACCACATCCGTAAGGCCTGCGAAGATAAGAATGAAATAGGCCCAGATAATATGGTCGGAAAAGAACACAATCAGGTAGATCGGGACCAATGCGATGCGTAAAAGAGTTAACGCATTAGGAACATTCACCGAGCATACCTCCGTTTATTCCGGCTCTATAGCAAGAGCGAGAAGAGTATTTTCCAGAGAAAATGGTTCATCTTATGTTCACACAAGCAATTCTCATTATACCCTTTTCAGCGAACAAACAGCAACTAGGAGTAGGCAAGGAATCAAATTCCTTCCCTTTTTGCACCCTCATTATGAAAAAAGAAGCCCTCTTCCCCTACAGAAAAGGACTTCTATCTGATCACGCTTGTACTTTATTAATTTGAAAACATCAAATCGTAAATATGCTTGTACGTCTCAAACTGGAATGCTTGGGATAGAGGCATCTTTCCCACGACAGAAAACCCGATACCAAGGCCTATCGCAAGAGAGATAAATAACAGGATAGGCACCATGGCTACTTTTACAAGCACTCTTGGGAAGCTCCTACCTTTTTTCGACTTTACCTCTTTTGCATCCAACTCTTCACGTTGTGTGTTACGTCCTCTCACCTGGTTCACTGCTTGGGGTCCTCCTTACTAATTTCCTATCGGCTACGTAGCATATTTGCTGTACTCATCATCTGATCGCTAATTGATAGCGCACGTGCATTAAATTGGTACGCCCGTTGAGCTAACATAAGCTGAGTCATTTCGTGATTCAGCTCTACGTTTGAAGTTTCCAGCATGCCTTGGCGCAGTTGACCTTCACCAGCAGCATAATCAATTCTGGTCATACCTGCCAAATCAGCGGCGTTATTCGTAATACGTAGATTATTTTGACCTACTCGCTCATATCGATCTTGGTTTTTAATCTTAAATAAAGGAATTGTACTGGTAGATGCTGACTTTCCATTAACAAGGATTTCACCGTGATCGTTGACAGTAATTTGCCCGCCTTCCGGGTCATCAATGTCAATTTCAATGCCTGAAGCGTCGACAAGCACTTCACCAGTAGCCGTTAGCAGATTATACCGCTCATTTGCATTCTTTTGCAAATGGAAATTACCATTACGTGTTGCATAGTACTCTTCAACAGGGCGTCCATTGCGGAAAATGACTTGTCCGTTTTCATCCATCATTTGCTTGCGGACCATAAACATGCCGTCGCCTTCAATCATAAGATCAGTGGGAACTTCTGTCGTACGCACTGCACCTTGCTTTAGATTGGTACGGGTCATGCCCAGCTTCACACCGCTCCCAATAGAGATGCCCGCTGGTGTATTGCGATTGACTTGATCCGTAACTGGTTGTTTGTCCATAGTGTCTGACAACAACTCGGAAAAATCTGCGCTGCTCCCCTTAAAGCCTACAGTGTTCACATTAGCAATGTTATTTGATGTAACGTCAAGCACCTGTTGGACAGCACGCAGGGCAGATGTAGAAATATTTAATGATTGCATGCAGGCTCCCCTTTTCTATTAGGTTACACGTCCAACTTCATTTGCGGCCTTATCCATCGTACCGTCCAATGTGGTAATTACCCGCTGATTTGCTTCATACGCTCTCATTACCGTCATCATGTCAGTCATTGTACGGGTGGGATCAACATTGGCACGCTCAATCCATCCTTGTCGGATAGCATAGCGCCCAGTGTCAGTGCCTTCAAGAGCTTGTACATCCTCAGGATTTTGCGGACGAAATACATTGTTTCCCTCGCGCACCATTTGATAAGGATTATTTGCTTTTACAAGTCCTAATTGACGTGTCGTACCGTCTGACAGGTGAATGAGTCCATCAGCATCAATCGTTATTTTCCCATCTAACAGACCCGTGTCATCGCTAATCTGAATAGGACGATTATCATTTCCCAACAGATAGTAGCCATCAGAATTCACCAGATATCCTTGGGGATTTACATTCCAATTCCCATTGCGTCCATAGCGAATTTGTTCCGCTGTTGCCGTCCCGTTTGCGTTTTCCAATTTAGCTACACTAACAAATAGCTTAGGCTGAACTGGTTTCCGATTAAAGAGGGGGGCATTTTCTGGGATTGGCAGGTTATCCGTCAAAGCAACATCATACGGATTATTGCTCTCAGCAATATCCCCTTGAATAAAGTTAGAAATCGATTCAGACATATAGACACCTTGATGCAGTCTGCCGATTTGTACGGCATGCCTGTCAATCTTCGGGTAGCCCTTTACCTCAGGACCTTCCTCATCATTCATACGCATCAACAGCTCTTCAGGAAACGCGCGCAGCACGCCTTCATTCTGCTTGTATCCTGGTGTATTTATGTTGGCCAAATTGTTAGCCAACGCCTCTTGACGGTTCTGCAATGCCACCATGCCGGAGCCGGCCGTGTATAGCCCTCTAATCAAGAGAACTCCTCCTTATCCAAAAAACTTTTTACGACTAGGAAGCTTATCCAGATAATCAAGCATCAAGCCTGTTCCTTTGGCTACGCAGTTCATGGGTTCTTCTGCAACCAATACAGGTACCTTCAGCTCGTCCATCAGCATTTGATCTAAACCGTGCAGGAGCGCTCCTCCGCCGGTCAAGAAAACTCCCTTATCAATAATATCGGCAGAAAGCTCTGGAGGTGTTCGTTCTAAAACATTTTTTGAAGCTTGTACGATCTGACTCACTGATTCAGCCAGGGAAGTCTGTACCTCCTGCGAACGAATCGTGATGGTTTGCGGCAAGCCACTTACCATATCACGTCCGCGGATGTCCATTTCATCCTGGCGTGAACCATAGACAGTTCCGATCTGCACTTTGATGTCTTCAGCCGTCCGTTCTCCGATTAACATTTTATATTTACTCTTTATGTACCTCATAATGGCTAGATCGAATTTATCACCAGCTACTTTGATCGATGAGGCGGTGACGATATCTCCCATGGATAGAACCGCTACATCCGTGGTTCCACCGCCTATATCAACTACCATATTGCCAGATGGTTGGTAAATATCCATTCCAGCTCCGATAGCTGCCACCTTTGGTTCTTCTTCAATGAACACTTCACGTGCCCCTCCACTTCGCTCAGCAGCCTCACGGATTGCTTTTTGCTCAACAGATGTAATATTGGTTGGGCAGCAGATAAGAATACGAGGACGTGCGAAAAAGCTTTTTGCTCCGATTTTAGCCATAAAGTGTTTTAACATTGCTTCTGTAATCTCGAAATCAGCTATAACCCCATCACGCAAAGGACGAATCGCAATAATGTTTCCTGGTGTACGGCCGACCATACGATGTGCTTCGTTCCCGACAGCCAAAACCTTTTTGGTATGATCATCTATTGCTACTACGGACGGTTCATCTAAAACAATGCCTCTGCCTTTTACATAAATTAACACATTGGCAGTTCCTAAGTCGATTCCAATATCTTTACTCAACATGAAAGGGCCTCCCTGTACTTACTAACCTCGCTACCTAATACTATAGGAATTATTTCGGAAATGTACAAGGAAAACCTTCATTAGATGAAATATTTCTTACACGCTCTCTTCCTGCTCTCTGCGAGCCTTTTTATTCTTGCGCTTATACTTGATTTTGGTAGCCTCTCCACCACGTAAATGACGAATTGCTTTATGATATTCTAAAATCTCTTTTACTTGGTTAGCCAGTTCGGGATTAATTTCTGGCAGCCTTTCCGTCAAATCCTTGTGTACCGTACTTTTGGACACTCCAAACTCCTTGGCGATCATGCGAACCGTATTGCGGGTTTCCACAATATATCTGCCTATTTTAATGGTTCGCTCTTTGATGTAATCGTGCACGCCCCTCGCCTCCCAGCATCAAATTGTCTGATACAATATATGGGTTGAGGGGGACACATATTCTACATATCCTCATGTGACAAGCCAACAAGTACCCATCTTTTTTTGAGGGGTTGTACACTAACTCGGCATTTATCCGCGCCACATCTAGGGTTTGGCTGCTTTTACACAACAACAGACTCGCCATAAAAAAAGAGCTGAGATTTCTCCCAACCCTTTTTTCCTAAGGCTATGCGACAGCTGTACTGAAACATTTTCCGTTTATTGCGGTTGTGCTTCTTTTAAAAACTTGTGCGGATCAACGGAGTTTCCATCCATGCGAACTTCAAAGTGGAGATGTGCTTTTGCATCCTTCTCAAATACATTACGCCCTGCTGTACCGATGATCTGCCCTTGCTTGACTTCATCATTTTCCTTCACGGTAACTTTCTCCAAGCTCTGATATACACTTACCAGCTTATTGGCATGCTCGATTTCCACTAAATTTCCTACCAATTGATCATTGTAAACTTTCATAACTTTCCCGTCACCAGCAGCTGCTACATCAAATCCTTTACCGTTCGTAGAGATTAAATCAATCCCTGTATGCGGTACGAAAGAATCGTTAAATTTGACTAATGACTTAGATTGTTCATCAGCATTCGCTTCTTCATTAAAGAAACCCATGCCAATCTCATACATGACTTCTTTTGCTACCGGCCACGCAAGTGTCGGTGTCGTGTTGTTTACCGCAACAGCTTCCTCGTTCTCATGAACAGTAGCTGGTTTGTTTTCACCATTGACTACTGTCACCTTGTCAATTTGTTGTGGAGTCTTGGTTGCTTGATTTAGTAAGCTTCCTTGATACCACATCACGAATGCTAGGATAATTGCTGCTGTACCGATGTAGATAGCTGGGAATGCCCATTTTTTGCCTAGGATACTTCTCCATTTTGACTTTTTCATAGAAACAGGTTGTTTTTGATTTCTTTTATCTTCCATTTTGATCACCTCATCCCTCAGTATCGCCAGTTTTTTGACGTATAAACCTGAGAAACAAGGGAAAACTAAAAAAATTTTCTCACACCTTATACTTTCATAACCTTCTGATAATCTTGCAGGGTAATTCCTTTATAGTAGTATTTCACAATCTGCTCTGCTGATTTACCTGCTTTCGCCATACCATTGGCTCCCCATTGACTCATGCCTACTCCATGACCGTAGCCTTTTGTGGTGATCACTACATTTCCTTGTTTGATTTTCATAGAAAATGAACTAGAGGATAAACGTAGCTTTTCTCTTATTTCCTTTCCACTAAACTCCTTTTCCCCTACTTTAATACGTCCAATCCGGTTACCGGCTGTTCGCTCCTCAATGGAATACCAATTGCCATCAGAAGCAGTCGCCACAATCATTACACCTAGCCTTTGTTGAAATTGTTCAATTGGAATCTGAACGCTTTGTTCATACCTAGGAGAATCAATATCCCAAGGACTAGCTACACTCCGCAAATAGGGAATGCGGGATGACCAGTAATCCTCTGCATTCTCGGTAAATCCATTACTGGTTGAAAAAAAGGTAGCTTCAATTGGCTTACCTTCATAGGTTAGTACTTTGCCAAGAGTGCCTTTAACAGCTTGATGAATCCGATTTTGCTTCCACTCATACTGCTTTCCCCATATTTTCTTTCGCTCTGCTTCTCCTAAGAAGGCTTGGTGCTTCACTGTATCAAGAACATGAGCTCCCTTAGGTACATCTTTAAAATCATTCTCCGCCAATCGCCGGACAATATAGGTTCGAGCTGCCATTGCTTGGGCTTTCAGTGCCTCTAGCTCAAATTCGGCTGGCATTTCCGCCGCAACCACACCCTCGATATACGTCTCTAGCGGCATTTTTTCAATCTTATTTGATTTGCTACGAAAGACATTTATCTGAGGCTGGTTGTCCGAATAGGATTCACCCTGCTGTTCCACCATCACAACAGGGGCTACTGCTGGATCGGGCGTGTGATACATGACTAGAGCCGCCGGTACAAAAACAAGGAGAATCGGTAGAGCGAAGATGAGAAAAAGAAGGTAACGCCTCATAAAAAAATCCCCCTGCCTTTTCAACTAGACAACCTGCTGCTGTACTAGTCTATGAATGAAGGCAAGAGGATAGAACGATTTACAAGATTAGAAAAAGCAAGTTAAGAGAGACGTTCTACGAAGCGACTCATACGCTCTAGCGCCCTCTCCAATTGTTCAAAGGATGTGGCATATGAGCAACGAATATATCCCTCTCCACTAGTACCAAATACATCGCCTGGAACAACTGCTACCTTTTCTTCCATTAGCAACCGCTCTGCAAATTCAGCGGATGCTAATCCAGTAGAAGCGATAGATGGGAAGGCATAGAAGGCTCCCGCTGGTCTATGGCATGAAAGCCCCATTTCAGAGAAGCTTTTTACAACAAAGTTACGGCGCTGGCCATAGCTCTCTACCATACGATCTACATCGTCACGCCCTCCACGCAAGGCTTCCAGGGCTCCCATCTGTCCAGTAATCGGGGCACAAAGCATCGTATATTGATGGATTTTTAACATACCCTGCAATAAATCTTCCGGAGCACATACATAACCAAGACGCCAGCCTGTCATAGCAAAAGATTTAGAGAATCCAGAAATTAGAATCGTACGCTCCTTCATCCCTGGTAAGCTCACAATACTCTCATGCTTTTGGTCAAAGGTTAGTTCAGCATAAATTTCATCAGAGAGGACGAGTAAATCATGCTTGGTTAAGATCGGCTCTAATTCCTTCCATTCCTCCAAGCTCATAATGCTGCCAGTCGGATTGTTCGGATAACAAAAAATAATCGCGCGAGTTTTCTCCGTAATTTTGGCTTCTAGTTCCTGTGGTGTCAGTTTAAATTGGTTTTCTGCATACGTGTGTAAAAAGACAGGCACTCCACCAGCTAAACGAATGACAGGCTCGTAGGAAACATAGCATGGCTCAACAATTAGCACTTCGTCCCCTGGATTAATAATCGCTCGCAGCGCAATATCAATCGCTTCACTCGCTCCAACTGTCACCATAATTTCTTTGGCAGGGTCGTAGGAAACATCGATTAGCTCCTCTGTGTAGCGCTGAATCTCTTTTCGCAAATCCATGAGTCCTGCATTGGAGGTATAAGCCGTATAGCCGCATTCCAAAGAGGAGATAGATGCCTCACGAATACGCCAAGGCGTCACGAAGTCAGGCTCCCCTACCCCTAGAGAAATGACACCTTCCATAGAAGCTGCCAAATCAAAAAAGCGGCGAATGCCAGAAGGTTTAAGTTCTCCTACGATGGCTGACAAACGGCTTTTATTCGTTACCTGACTCATGGCGTTACCACCATCCTGCGATCGTCATCATTATCTTCTAAAATGGTACCATCGTGCTTGTAACGCTTCAAAATAAAGTGAGTCGCTGTAGAAACAACGTTATCTAAAACAGCTAATTTCTTCGTAACAAAGTTAGCAACCTCATGCATTGTTTTGCCTTCTAATACTACTGAAATATCATATCCAGCTCCTGACATCAGGTATACGGCCTTTACTTCAGGAAAACGCGAGATGCGCTCTGCTACCTTTTCAAAACCAACCTCACGAATCGGTGTTACTTTCACATCAATCATGGCTGTTACATTATGATTATCCTCCACACGATCCCAGTTGATCAGTGCTGGATATTTCACAATAATCTTCTCAGATTGCAGACGCTTAATCTCTGCTTCAATCTCTTCTTCTGTACTATCCAACAAGAGCGCAAGTTGTTTATTGCTCAGTCGGCAATTTTCTTCCAGGAGCATTAGCAGTTTTTTGCTTTTCACAGTCTCCATGATCTTCTTCTCCCATCCATTACATGCTGATTTTGTTATCAGTTTTTTTGCTTATCCATCATCTTACCACGGGTTTCGAACTCATCCCAGTACAAATGTAGAAAATCCCTCACCAAAAGGCAAGGGATTCCCAGACCTATCCAACCTAATTTATACGTTACGCAAAATTAGGAGATAGATTTACTTTCAAGGTTTTCGCTGTTACTTTTTCAGAGCTAGGAGCTGCTTGCTCTTCTACTTTCACACGCTTTACATTTGCACCTAGCATTTGCAATTTTTCAGTGAAGTTCACATAACCTCGGTCAAGGTGATGCAAGCCGCCTACTTCTGTCTCACCTTCAGCAATCAGTCCAGCCAAAATCAGTGCAGCACCGGCACGCAGGTCAGTAGCACTCACTTTAGCACCAGTGAGTGGCACATTACCTTCGACAATTGCACTGCGACCTTCAATTTTGATATTAGCACTCATGCGTCTAAATTCCTCGACATGCATGAAACGATTTTCAAATACAGTTTCCGTAATAATGCTTGTCCCTTCCGAAGCAAGCTGTAACGCCATCATTTGCGACTGCATATCAGTTGGAAACCCTGGATGCGGTAATGTTTTCAAGTCTACTGCTTTCAATGGACCCTTGCGAGTAACACGAACGCCGTTTTCTTGTTCATCAACAGTAACACCCATTTCACGAAGCTTAGCAGTTACAGATTTGACATGATCAGAAATAACTCCTTCAATAAACACGTCTCCACCTGTAATAGCTGCTGCCACCATGAAGGTTCCGGCTTCAATGCGGTCAGGGATCACACAATGTGTGCAGCCCTTCATGCTCTCTACGCCTTCAATTCTAATGGAACCTGTGCCAGCTCCGCGAATTTTAGCGCCCATGCTATTTAAGAAGTTAGCCAAATCTACAATCTCTGGCTCCTCCGCTGCATTTTCGATAATCGTTGTTCCTTCAGCTAGACATGCAGCCATCATAATATTTTCAGTAGCCCCTACACTCGCAACATCCAGATAGATTTTTGCTCCTTGCAGGCGACCATTAACATTCGCTTCAATAAATCCTTGGCCAATCTCAATTTTAGCACCCATCGCTTCAAAACCTTTAAGGTGCTGATCAATTGGACGCGTACCAATCGCACATCCACCAGGCAACGCAATACGAGCTTTTCCTTTACGCGCAAGCAAAGGTCCCATCACAAGGAATGATGCTCTCATTTTGCGTACCAATTCATAAGGCGCTTCTACACCCTTTAAATCAGTCGCATTAATGGTTAACATTTCATTTTGATATGTAATGTCAATTTGCAGGGTTTTAAGCAATTCACAAATTGTATGGACATCATCCAATCCAGGAACGTCATGAATGATAGATATTCCTTCTTCTGCCAAAATAGATGCAGCAATAATCGGTAGAACCGCATTCTTCGCACCAGAAACCTTTACGTTTCCTGCTAATGCCTTACCACCGCGGACAATAATTTTTTCCAATGTTATACCCCTCCGCGTGCTTAGTATTCCGCTGTGATGATAGGTGTCCCTAACGTGATCCTAGTCAATTGGTTCAACGAATCTACATGTGTCGCTACTTGCACATTCATTTTCTGATCGTTGGTTATTATATACGGCTTCCATTGCGTGGTAAAGCCCGAAATACTAGTCACAGATTCATCCTGTAATCGCTCAACTTCTTTTGCTTGGAGGAGGGCAAAAACCTTATTAATTCTAGCCTCCTGCCAACCATCACTCAGTGTATCACTGTATATTCCGCGAATACAAGTGCTAAATTGCGGAATCAGACCCCTTCTTTTGGTCTCAGCCACAACTTTTTCATACGCTCTCTCAATATCTTGCGCATGAATCCGCTTCCCTTCCAACGAGATCACCAAATATACGCTGATGTTATGGGGCTCAGGTAATCCTATCAAGCGAATATGAAGCTTGGTTTGACCCACTTTTCCTTCGGTTTGATAGATGAGCTGTTTTCCCTCTGCGGTTACTGCTTGTGCAGAAGGCATCCCCAGAATACCGCTCCATTCATGACCGAGAGAAAGAAACTCTGTAGCAGTGCTAAGAGGTGCAAGCCGTATACTGGTCCGATGCTCAATGTCGGTTATGGTAGCCTCAGTGGCTTCGGCAGCTTCTATTAACTGCGTTGCCACAGATGCTTTGGTTACTTGTGTCCAATAGGAAAATCCACTTGCAACAAACAGCCCAATAAACGACAAGACAACATAGACCATAGATATGTGCTTTTTCATTCTTTCCCTCTCCCCGTACACTTTTTCTATATCTTAATAGTCATTGTGTACGTAAAATTGGAGGGTTATACCAATCTACTGAAACAATTGATTCAGTAACAGAGAATAACCTAAATAGTCCATGAAAAAACGTGCTACTCCATGTCCGATAACAATGGAAAGCAAGATTTGTAACAGCTTGGTCTGGGCACTATCTGCACGTTTTACAAATAGATCAAAGCGAAAAGCTTGTATAGCCCACCAGCTAATACCTATACAGATGACAGAAATAAGAATCATCATCAAGGAGTAAAGTCCATTTGAACCGAGCAACAAAACTCTCACTTCTTTCTATAAACTCATTTTTCATTTTTGTAATGTTTCCCTGCGTGAATTCTTTTACTACTTTACCATAGACCTGTTGGCATTGAAAGGAAAAGGCGCTAGATATCATAGAGATGTTAGAAACTTTATAGGTATTAAAAAAATTAACGATTTCTCAGCCTCTGATCCATTAGTAGGACAGAACAAACATACGCTTTTTCTAATAAAAAGAGGACAGCCGATAGCCATCCTCTGTGTTATCTCTATTCCCTGACATTCTTGCTTACAGCATATCGCCCCAATTAAACATTGGATTAAAGTGAGTATGGATATACTGAATGAGAACCTCTGGCACAAGTCCGAAGACAAAGGTTCCAAGCGCCGCCAGCACTACAATGATTGTTACTCCTATTGGCAATCGTAATGTCTCCTCTGTCTCCCCAGCTCTCATATACATCTGTCGAATGATTCCAAAGTAGTAATAATAAGAAACGACACTCGTCGCAAGCATGATTCCTGCCAGCCAGAAGCTGCCGCTGCCAATTGCGCTTAGGAAAATATAAAACTTCCCAAAGAAGCCGGCGGAAATAGGAATGCCTGCTAATGAAAGCAAGAATAGTGTCATTGCCACTGCCGCCAACGGAGAACGATGGTATAAACCGGCAAAGGCTTTAATATCCTGTGTTTTTCTATCCTCTGTCACCACCATAATCAGTGCAAAAGCACCAAAAGCCATCATCAGGTAGGCGACTAGATAGAAAATGATTTGCTCAAAGAAGAAGGTCTGATGCAAAATAACCAGTGGTACCAGTAGGTAACCTGCTTGAGCTATCCCAGAGTAAGCCATGAGACGCTTCACATTTTTTTGTCGTAGCGCCAGCGTATTTCCGACAATCATAGACAAGCCGGCTACGATAGATAGAAGCCATAGCATCCCGCCAAAGACGCTTTGATTGGTTTCTTGATTAAATAGCCCAGCAAAGCTTAAAATCATCACGCGAATGAGGAGCGCAAAACCAGCTCCCTTGGAAACCACCGCCAAAAAAGCAGTAACTGGCGTAGCGGCTCCCTGATACACGTCAGGTGCCCACATATGATTAGGTACCGCCGAGATTTTAAACGTCAAACCTGCCACGAGAAAGACAAAACCGATCAAAATCATTGGACCGAATCCACTTTGGTATGCTTCTGACAAACGTTGGGTCATT
This sequence comes from Brevibacillus sp. SKDU10, assembly GCF_001645205.1. NCBI lineage: Bacteria > Bacillati > Bacillota > Bacilli > Caryophanales > Paenibacillaceae > Brevibacillus > Brevibacillus sp. SKDU10. Next base: position 100,144 of record NZ_LSSO01000013.1, read on the forward strand.
TCATACAGATTGGTTGTACCGCTAAATCCGTATAGATAGGACATTCCAAACAGCGTAACAGCTGTAGCAATCCCCCCTGCTACTACGTATTTAAAGGCAGATTCGTTGCTGTCGGTCCGTTTTTTCCGCATACCAACCATGATATACGATGCCAAAGAGAGTAGCTCTAGCCCTACGAATAACGTGATTAAATCAGCCGAAGAGGCCATCACCATACAGCCAACTAGTCCCATCAGCATCAAATAGTAGAACTCTCCAAAATGGACAACCTCATCTGTTTTCTTTATATAGCTGATCGACATTAGTAAAGCAAACGCAACCCCAGCGAACAATATCAGTTTAAATGCACTACCAAAATGATCAACACGCATCATATCTGCCATATATATGACAGGTTCTTTGAGCGAGGTCACATTAGATACAATAAAATACCCAGCTATAAGCACGCCTAGTAGTGATAGCCAACCCATGATAGTTCGATTCAGACGCTTACCTGCAATCAAGTCAACTATGGACAGGACAGTGGCAAAACCAAGAATCGTAAACTCGGGCAGGAGATAGCTCCAGTTATAGGAAAAAATATCTTTTACGTCCATCGTTTACCCTCCTATTCCCGTCACATGGATGACAATGGTTTTAAGCGTTTCTTGCAAGGGATTGCTTAACATCGCTGGATAAACACCGATCAGGATGATAAAACCAAGCAATACAACAATCGGGATTACCTCCATCGGCTGTGCATCGGCCAAATCCAGATGCTTTTCTTTTGTCGGTCCATAGGTTATTGCCAGCACGGCACGCAGCACATAGACTGCAGTAAAGATAATACCTAAGGAACCAATCGCTGCTAACACAGGCTGACTCGCAAATAGACCTAGGAAAGCAAAAAACTCACTGATAAAGCCCGACATCCCCGGCAATCCTAAGGAAGCCATCCCAGCCGCTAGGAAGACGCCGCTTACGAAAGGCATTGATCTAGCTAATCCCCCTAGCTGATCTAGCTGAGAAGTACCCGTGCGATCCCAAATGATTCCCACTAAAAAGAACATGAGCGCTGAAATAAAGCCATGTGATATCACTTGGAATAAAGCTCCTTGAAAACCAAACTGATTCATAGAAGCAAATCCTAATAAGATAATACCCATGTGGCTAATACTGGAGTAGGCTAGCACCATTTTCAGATCCTTTTGGACAAAGGCAAGCGCTGCCCCGTACAAAATATTAACTAACCCCAGAATTGCCATTCCTGTCGCAAAATATTGAACTGTTTCGGGAAAAAATCCAATCCCCATGCGTAACAGCCCATATGCACCCATTTTTAAGAGGATACCGGAGTGAATCATAACGATAGCCGGCGGAGCCTGAACATGCACTCTTAGCATCCACGTATGGAAAGGAAAGATCGGAAGCTTAATTCCAAAAGCGATAAATAGCACCAGGAACAATCCCCAACGGAACGTCTCTGGAACATGTTCAATAAATGCATTGTTCGGAGAAGTTAGTGCTTCTGTCAGGACGGGAATGCTCATAGTTGGTTCTTGTGTCACGATTGCACTCACAAAAAACAACGTGATAAATCCGACCAACATGAGAGCTGAGCCAACCCCGTTATATAGAAGAAAACGATTTGCCGCTTTTTCTCGATCTGTATAACCCCAAATCCCAATGAGGAAGTACGTAGCTACCAGAGTCATCTCAAAGAACAAGAAGAACAAAAGCAAATTCTGAGCAGCAAAAACTCCAAACATCCCGATCAATAATAGGTGAAAGAACACAAAATACTCTTTCGCCCTCTTTTTTACCCCCCACGAGGCTACAGCCGCTAGTGTTCCAATAATAGCTGTCATCAGGATCAAAGGCATGGAAATTCCATCTACACCCATTTCATAATCAATATGCAAATTGTATAACTGTTGATCGGCTGTGATGGAAGCAGGTATTTGAATCCATGTCGCATGTTCCTCAAATTGATTGCCTCTCTGTTGATAGTCAAAGGCACCAAACATCATGAATGCCAGAATCAACGGCACCAACGTTCCCAGGACTCCAATTTGTTTAACAATGCTAACCTGCTGCTTCGGAACGAACAATAAGATCAGGAGAGCCAGAATAGGCGAGAACGTCAGGAGTGATAACAGATAGCTATTTAACAAAAGGAACACCTCCCAGCGCCGTAAGACTGACCATTAGAACAACAAGCCCCAGCAAGACCACAAAGCCATAGGTCTGCATTTGACCAGACTGTAAGCGGCTTAGTAACCTTCCAACCATGTTGGTCAATCCGCCAATGCTTCTAACCAGACCTCCAATGATGTAGTGATCCAGCCAGTTAAAAGCAAGGCCAATGCCTTTTAGCGGACGAATAAATACAAATGTATAGAGCTCATCCATGTAAAATTTACGGTACGAAAGCTGATAAAGCCATGGCAGTTGTTCGGATATAATATCGGTTGGCAGATTTTTTTTGCCATACATCAGATAAGCGAGTCCTATTCCAAACAACGAAATTATTACAGCTACAATCTGCAACCATAATGCACTATGACCAGCTTCCTCTCCAAATTTATCGATAATGAACTGACCCACAGAGCCACTCATCATCCATTCCCCTAGCATAGGTGCATTTGGAAGATTAATAAATCCGGCACCAATTGCCAACAAAGCTAGCAGGAGCATCGGAATCGTCATGACACTTGGTGATTCATATGCTTTTTTAGCCCCTTCAGAAGCAGGCGCTCCTCTAAACGTAAGAAAATACAAACGGAACATATAAAAAGCGGTAAAGAACGCAGCTACAATCGCAATGATTAATAAGTCATATCGCCCGGCTGCATACACCGCTCCAAGAATCTCTTCCTTCGACCAGAAGCCAGAGAAGGGAGGGATGCCAGCTATAGCAAGACAACCAATCAAAAAAACAACGGATGTAACCGGCATACGTTTCGATAACCCACCCATTTTAAATACATCCTGAGTGTGTACCGCATGTATCACGCTACCTGCGGCAAGGAATAATAATGCTTTAAAAAAAGCATGCGTCATCAGATGAAAGGTTCCTGCTACATAACCCGCCGCCCCCGCTACGCCCAAGGCCATCATCATAAAGCCAAGCTGACTGACTGTAGAGTAGGCAAGAACGCGTTTAATATCACGTTGCGTGAGTCCAATAGAGGCGGCAAAAATGGCAGTAAATCCACCAACATATGCCACTACGTCTAAGGCGATCGGCGACTCAATAAATAGTGGAAATGTTGTCGCAACCAGATATACCCCAGCCGCTACCATTGTGGCCGCATGAATTAAAGCAGACACAGGGGTCGGGCCTTCCATCGCATCAGGCAACCATGTATGGAGCGGAAATTGACCTGATTTTCCGACCGCTCCGACAAAAATGAGAATAGCAGCTAAGGTAATGATAAACGGTTCTACTTTCCCGCCCTGAATAGCAGTAAAAATATTATCAAATTCAAAGCGTCCTGTTTGCCAAAACAGCAGGCAAATGGCAATGAATAATCCAACATCACCTATTCGAGTGACGATAAAAGCTTTTTTGGCCGCCGCCTTAGCCTCTGGTTTAAAGTAGTAATACCCTATCAAAAGGAAAGAACAAACACCCACCAACTCCCAAAAAATGTAGAGTTGTAGGAGATTTGGTGAGATCACCAAACCAAGCATGGAGAAGGTAAATAGCGCTAAATATTGATAAAACACAGGAAAACGCTGATCTCCTTGCATATATCCACGCGAATAAATCTGTACTAACAAGCTCACAACAGAAACGATCACCAGCATCATGGCGTTTAATTGATTGACTTCAAAACCTACAGGAATGACATAATCCCCTACTTGGAGCCATTTAATGCTGAGTACGTAATCCTGTGCCCCTTCCTGAAAACGAGCCACGAACGTAATACAAGCCAGCACCAGAGATGCCGCCGTCAATAGAATGCTTATGTACCCCGCTCCCTCTTTTAATTGCCGTCCGAACGAGAGGATGATGGCAAAAGCGATCAGAGGAAAAAGCGGTACGAGCCAAGCGTACTGCATACTTGTTTCCATATTTTCACCTATCCTTTTTCCTGGTTAATCTTTTAATTTATCCATCTCGTCAACGTTCACCGTATCACGATTGCGATAGAGAGCGATCAATACTGCAATCCCAACAGCCACCTCTGCCGCAGCTACCGTCATGGTAAACAATGTGAATATTTGACCAGTAACAGCCGCATGCAAACCATATTTCGAGAATGCAACTAAATTAATATTTACAGCATTCAGCATAAGCTCAATGGAGAGCAAGACGATAATGGCATTTCGTTTGGTCAATGCTCCGAACAGCCCAACACAAAATAAAATGAGGGCAACAAGCAAATAAGAAGAGATATGAATATCCATCTGTCTTACTCCTCCTCTTTCTTAGCCAACACGATTGCGCCTACCAAGGCTACTAGTAACAGTACGGACAGTAATTCAAACGGAATAACGAACTTTGTAAATACTTCGATTCCGATTTCCTTGACGTTACTAACAGATGGATTGGGGGTTCTTGCCGGCACAGAAGACCAATTTGTGTTTTGAATAGCCATAAAAATAGTTGTAAACAACGTCACAACTCCTGCCAAGCTAAACCAAAACCGCGCTCTTCTTTTTTTCCCTTCTTCTGTCGCATTGTGCTTTGTCAGCATGATTCCGAATAACATCAGAATCGAGATTGCCCCTGAATAGACCAGTATTTGGGAAACAGCAACGAATTCAGCACCAAGCAGCACAAACAAACCTGCGATACTAATAAACGTTACCCCAATAGAGATCACCATGTGAACCACTCGATTAAAGTTAATCATAAAAATCGCCCCACCAATGGTCAGAAGGCCCAGTATAAAGAACACGGCATACGACCCGCTTATCAATTAGTTTTCCTCCCTCACATTGGTATTGTTATCGTCCAACCATTTTAAATCCTTGTACAATTCATCTCGACTATACACTGCCAGCTCAAAATTATTAGTCATGACGATTGCATTTGTTGGACAGACCTCCGTACATAGATCGCATAAAATACAGATTTCAAAGTTAATATCATACGTATCAATGATTTTGCCTTTTTTCTCGGGATCAGGGTGCGGCTTCCCAGTTAGCTGAATGCACTCAGTCGGACAGACCCTGGCACACTGATTGCACACGATACATTTTTCCGGAGAGAAATGCTGGATTCCTCGGAATCGAGGCGGCATCTGGAAGGGTACATCTGGATACATTGTCGTTAACTTCTTCTCAGACAGCTTTTTGAGCGTGTATCCTAGGCCTTTGGCAAATCCTAGCACGTAAATTCCTCCTCATTATCAAAATAGATAGCTTATAGCTAAAACTCTACATAAAACCTTTTTGAAATGAGATGACTACAGCCGTAAGCAAGATATTCAATAGAGCGATTGGTAGAAGCCCTTTCCAAGCAAAGCCCATTAATTGGTCTGCACGGAATCGCGGCATCGTAGCCCTAATCCAGAACTGCATAAATACGTAGCACATAAATTTAAGGATAAACCAAATAACCGGCGGAATAAAGCTCAGGCTCGGATGAATAGGCAGCCATCCTCCCAAAAACAGAATGGTAATCAATGCCCCCATGCCAAACATGTACACGTATTCTGATAACATAAACATGGCAAAACGGAAGCCAGAGTATTCCACATGATACCCTGCGACAAGCTCCGACTCAGCTTCTGGCAAATCAAATGGGGAACGATTCAATTCCGCCTGTGCTGCAATTAAGAATACACCAAATCCTAAGATTTGCGGAATAATATTCCACATGTCCTGCTGTGCATAGACGATATCTTTTAGATTAAGGCTGCCAGTCATTAAAACAACACCCACAACTGACATAACCAGCGGCACCTCATAGCTAATCATCTGCGCTGCCGAACGCATGCCGCCAATTAAGGAATATTTATTATTAGAAGCCCATCCAGCAGTAATGACACCCATGACTGAGATACCAGACAAGGCAATGTAATACAAGACCCCAATCCCTAAGTCGGCAAATTGTAGCTTATCCGTAAATGGCATAACCGCCAGTACCGCAAACGCAGGAGCATACGCCAATATAGGAGCTAGTGTAAACAGGGCGCGGTCAGCATTTTTTGGTCGAGTATCTTCTTTAATAAGCAATTTGACAACATCAGATACCGTTTGTAAAAGCCCTAGTGGACCTACACGATTAGGACCATAGCGCAATTGCATCCAGCCAATTACTTTTCGTTCAAAATAGATCGCATATGTAACAAAGGCAAGCACCACTAACAGTAACACTATTGCGGCCATGGAGAACAGTAAAACATTGGTAAATGATGGGGTCTGTTGAAGCCAACTAGTCATTTATGCATCTACCTCCCCTACCACAATATCAATGCTACCCAAAATGGCCACCATATTGGACATATTAACACCTTTCAATAAGGAAGGTAAAATCTGCAAATTTACAAAGGATGGTCTTCGCAGTTTCATTCTCCATGGCTTATCCTTACCCTGACTAGCTATATACACACCTAATTCTCCACGTGGTGCTTCAATTCGTACGTATGCTTCTCCTGCTGGCGGCCGAATCACTCGAGGAACTTTACCAATAACCTCTCCTTCTGAGGGAAATTGATCTAGAGCTTGCTCTAAAATGCGCAGTGATTGCTCAATTTCTTGGAGACGCAAATGATAGCGAGCCATGCAGTCCCCGTCTGTAGATACAGGAACATCAAATTCAAAACGATCGTAAATGGAATATGGCTCATTTTTACGAATATCCCAGTTCTCTCCTGTACAGCGAAGCATGACACCAGACAGAGAATAATCAAGAGCTGTTTGACGATCATAGGTACCAATACCGGTTAATCGACTAATAAAAATTTCATTCCCGCTCACCAAAAGGTGGTAATTAGCTAATTCCTTTTTCAGATATTGAACAAATGCCTTTGCTTTATCAATCCATCCAGGAGGAGCATCCCATTTTACTCCACCAATTCTCATATAATTGTACGTCAAACGTGCCCCAGAAATCTCATTGAACAAATTAATAATGGTTTCTCGATCGCGGAACGCGTACAAAAATGGTCCAATCGCCCCGATGTCCAAAAGATAGGTGCCCCACCAAACTAAATGGCTAGCGACACGATTTAGCTCCATTACAATTACACGTAAATACTCAGCCTTTTCCGGAATTTCTAGTCCCATCATCGTTTCAACGGCATGACACAACACATAATTATTGGTCATAGACGAGAGATAGTCCAATCGATCTGTATAGGGAATGATTTGCGTGTAAGTCAGATTCTCGGCTAGCTTTTCTGTGCCACGATGCAAATAGCCCATTACAGGAATGGCTTCTTTAATGGTTTCTCCGTCTATCTTTACAATTAAACGAAATACTCCATGGGTACTTGGATGCTGAGGTCCAACATTCAGGATCATTTCTTCTGTGCGAATACTAGTCGTCATTGGAGTACTCAAGGTTATACCCCCTCATCAAAAGGCTCATAATCTTTACGCAACGGATGTCCAATCCACTCATCTGGCATCATGATTCTAACCAGATTGGGATGTCCTATAAAGTGGATTCCTAACAAATCATATGTTTCGCGCTCATTCCAATCTGCTCCTCGCCACACATCTACAACAGAAGCCACAGATGGCGCTTCACGCGTAGTTTTCACCTTAATGGCCAGGCTTTGCTGATGCGCATACGAGTACAAATGATAGTAGACTTCCATCCGGTCTTCATAATCGACGCCGTGTAGGTTGGAAAGGTAATCAAATTGTAAGCTTGACTCCTGCTTTAAAAAGAGTGCAATGTCATGCCAAAGCTGATTTTTTATCGTCATGGTGGGAACTTCTTTTGATAAAGTGTTAACGTAGGATTCTTCGATGCTTTCTTTGCCAAATCTCTCTGTAATGATTTGTACAAAACGATCTAGGTAGGGTTGATTCTTTGAGGGGGGAACTTCTGCTGCTACAGTTTCTCCGCTTGTTTTCGCCTTTGCCGCCGCGGCTGCTGCCGCTTTTGCTTTCGCTGCTGCTACTGCTTTCGCTTTTTCTGCTGCTTTAGCCTTGGCATCTGTATCAGCCTCTGTAGGTAGTCCTGTGGTCACATCTTCACTTGCTTGTGTATTTTTTTCTTGAATAGACTGGGCAGGGTTTTCTGTAGTCGTAGCGCCACTTTCGAGCTTTGCTTTTGCCGCCGCGGCTGCCTTCGCCTTTGCTGCCGCCGCTGCCTTTGCTTTCGCTGCTGCTTTAGCCTTGGCATCTGCATCAGTCTCTGTAGGGAGTCCTGCGGTCATTTCTTCACTTGCTTGTAAGCCCTTCTCTTGGACAGCCAGCTCCTTACTCGCTTCCGTCGTAATATTTCTTTCGAGCTTTGCTTTTGCCGCCGCGGCTGCCTTGGCCTTTGCTGCTGCTGCCGCCTTTGCTTTCGCTATCGATTGATCATCGGGTACGGAAGAACTAGAGGAAGGCTCATCTTGTGTCATTGTTTGTGTTGGAGGTTTATTTGTTTCCTCATCAGCTACATTCGCTTCTGCTTGCTGTGCCAATTTAGCTTTTACAGCCGCCGCCGCTTTTGCCTTCGCTTCCGCCACTGCTGCTGCCTTTTCTTCAGGTGTAGGCTTTCTTTTTTCTTCACTCATTGCTGATCCACCCGCTTTCCGGTCTTTGCTTCATAGCGGATTTTTTCTTGTAATTTATTAATGCCATAGATCAACGCAACCGGACTTGGCGGGCAACCTGGAATATAAACATCCACAGGGCATATTTGATCAACACCCTTTACTACACTATACGATTTAATATAGGGACCACCCGCCGTAGCACAGGAACCCATGGCAATAACCCATTTTGGTTCAGGCATCTGATCATACAAGCGTCTTAATAACGGCGCCATTTTTTTGGTTACTGTTCCGGCCACAATCATCACATCCGACTGTCTAGGAGAAGGGCGAAAAATGACGCCGAATCGATCTAGGTCATAGTGAGAACCGCCTGTCCCCATCATTTCAATCCCACAACAGGCTAATCCAAACGTAAGCGGCCATAGCGAGTTGCTTCTTACCCATCCTTTTAGTGTCTCTAAACTCGTAAACAGAACATTCCGATTTAATTCTTCCTGTAAATCTGGTTCGATGCTTTTCAAATCTAATTCCATTCAAGCACCTTCTTTCTCCATGCGTACAACAGGCCAATAATCAGAAGAACAATGAAAATACACATTTCCACGAGAGCAAAAAGCCCTAATTCATTAAAAGCTACTGCCCACGGATACAAAAACAACGTTTCTACATCAAAAATAACGAACAGTAGAGCAAAGATATAATACTTTACGTTAAAACGAACCCAACTGTCTCCAATCGGGATATTCCCGCTCTCGTATGTTGTCTGCTTTTCAGCGCTCGGTTTATTGGGACGTAATAAAGGCCCTATGATGCTTACCGTGGCAACTGGAAGCAAAACACCAAGAAGCAGAAAGATGGCAACAATCACATAATTGTTTGCATAAATAGCATCCATCTTATTTCCCTCCATTGTGCTGTAGGTCTTCGAATTTCTTCATAATTATAGCAAATCAGTACATTTCTGTACAACGAAAGCCCTTACAAACACTCAGACTTTTATTAGCCTGCGTACATTTATATACCTATTTTATCAGATTTTTGTTTATTTTATGAAAAAATATTACAGTAATAAAATATAAGGGTCTTACCTGCAGCAGAGATGTGCAGGTAAGACCCTTTGTTACTTGGCTAGTTCCTCTTAAAAATGCAACTGCCTTACTGAACAGTAGGTTCGGCCACTTGTTGGTCAGTTTGTTCAGCTTGCTGTTCAACTTGTTGTTTAACTTGTTCTTCTACTTCGCTTGGAGCAGGAAGTCTACCTTTTCCTTTTCCCTTACCTTTATTCGGTTGCAGCATTACATCTACAACGACTGCCTTTTTAATCGAAGGCACCTTTACAGAAGATACATAAACGGTAAGATACACTGGCTTTTTCTGTTTTTTCTTTGGCAATTTTACTAGGAAGCCATCGTTGTCGATCAAATCAGGGTTAGAGCTTTCTACCACTTTATAAGTAATTTCATCTGTTTCATTCGGTAGCTTCAACACTTGCTTATTCAATTCGCTTACATTGACAATCTTTGCAGAGAAATCATCGGCTGCTTCGTTAACTAATTCCCTGATGTCTTCACGGCCTTCTTCATCAACTGGACCTTGAATGGAAATAGCACTCCAAGCCTCATATTTAATTTTTAAATCGTCCTCTTTTTCAACTGGGTTCTCTGGATCATACTGATATCCAAAGATTCTTACTTTATATTTTCCGTTTTCCGGCTTTGTCAGTTTACCAGTTTTTGCACTTACATATTCCCCAGTTAGGTTTTTAAAGGAAAGCTTTCCTGGTTTCAACAACTGAAGATTTCCTTTTTTGTCTGTCTTTTTCTCTACAGCCATTGTACCTAGCTTCTCGTCATCTAGACCCCAAAGCTGCAGCTCAATAAGATTAATATCCTTTGCCTGCAAATCGGCAGATGCAGAGAAAGTGAGTGAATCCGGATTAACCTGGGTGCTGGAGAGCTTAAAGCTATCAAAACCGAATTTGTTTTCTTCTCTTTCATCACCTACATGAATAACAAACGGCAGATGCAAGTCAGGGTGTCCTTCCTGGCTCTTCAGACGAACTTCACCTTCATATACGCCGTCCTTTACTTTTTTCTTAGCCTCTATCTGCAAATTAAATTGTACGGACTTTCCAGGTTTTACGGTAAAGTCATCCTCTGACAGCTTCACTTTCAGGGTGCCCACATTAGTAGTTGTCGCTGGTTTTCCTGGTACAGACGTTACCTTTTCGTGCATAATAACTTCTGCTTCATATTCAACCTCTTCATCAGAAGTATTTTTTAATTGAAGTGTTCTAACTAACGGTTTTTTCATGTCTCTGGAAACTAAACCAAAGCTAACATTTGTTCCGTAGTTGGTAACATACTTTTCATTCATGTTTTTATCCAGGATTTTGGTCTTTTCAACTGTTTGTAGCAGAGCTGGCGTTTTTAGCGCTGCCAAACCATCTACACGACCAGAGCCTTGGGAATACACATCATATAGAACACCATTGCCATCCTTGATCTCAACAGCAGTATTGGCCATAGCCGCCTTTACATCAAATGGCGTCCAATCCGGGTGAGCCTGTTTTAAAAGCAATACTAGACCTGCTACATGCGGTGTCGCCATACTTGTACCGTTTAGGCGTTGGTATGCATGATCGTAATTCGCATCTGGGAAATCCTTTTGCCATGTTGGCTTAGCTGACAAGATGCTTACCCCTGGAGCCGAAACATCTGGCTTAATTGAATACTCATCATCCATAGCTGGTCCACGCGAACTAAAGTCAGCCATTAGATCGCCTTTTTCTTCCGTCTTAGGATACTCGCTGCTAAACGTAATGGCAGCTTTGCTTGGATCAGCTTGAATTTGCTTCACCAATTCACGGCCTTCTTTTCCTTTCATATCAAAGGTAGGAATTGCATCCATTTGATCGCCAAGATAGGAATTAAAGTAATCGTCACGACCTACTGGATCTGGATCCGCAATGCCGTCTCCATTTGCATCATTGCCATTATAAATAATAATAGCTTTTGCTCCCGCCTTTTTCGCGTTGGAAATCTTGTCCACAAAGGCTATTCCACCACGTGAAACTAAAACCACTTTGCCCCTCACATCTACTTTAGCAAAATCAGCATTCAGTCCTAGATTAGCAAATACAAGCGGGAGGGTTTTTGTACCCACTATCTTCGCAAAATCATTTAGACCTGTTTCATAACTTGCTACTTTAAACTCATAGTTTTTACCGAAGGAGGTAGTAGCTGTACTGGTATACAGTTCTACAGGCGGTGTAGTTGCTCCTACGGAAATAACTAATTTGGCTCCTGCTGGAGATCCGGCTGTGTAATAATATTGATTTGGATTATTATTAGCAGCATTTCCGTTAGCTACTACTGGAATAACCCCAGCCAATACAGCATTATTTAATGCGATAGCATCAGGCGAGTCAGAGCTCTTTTCCAAATCAGAGCCTAGCGACAAATTGATAACATCCATGCCATCTTTAACAGCACGTTCAATACCATCAATTACTTGAGCCGAGCTTCCGCCATGTCGTCCTAATACACGGTATGAATAAAGGTCAGCCTCATAGGCAATTCCACGAACATGAACGTCGGATGTTTTATTGGAAGCTCGCCCCACAATTGTACCGGCTACGTGAGTACCGTGATGTGAGCCTTTATAACCTTTCCCCTCTGGATCTTCTTCAACTGGGATTGGCTTTTGCTCATATGGGTCGTCATCATCATCGTAGGAATCATAGCCACCTTTATAGGCATCCTTTAAGTCAGGGTGCAAATAGTCTACACCGGTGTCAATAACACCTACTTTTAAGCCTTTGCCAGTGTAGCCTAGCTTCCACATCTCAGGTATTCTCATTGCTTTTAGAGGGTTCGCGTCATAATTTCCCGGCGGTAGCTCGGCTGTCTCAGATACAACCTCTACCTCTGGTTGGGAATAGTAGTTAATGTTGTTATAAACGGCTTTTACATTAGGCAGTTCAGCCAGCTTAGGGATTTCATTTGCAGGCAGAGTCACTACCATTCCATTAAATACTTCTTCAAACTTCTTCTCGATATCTACATCAAGGCCCTTGTCTTCAATAAGTCCTTCAAAATCATCCTGATCATCAGATACGAGTGAACGGGCTTCTCTTTCAGAACTTTTCGACTTTCCTTTCGTTACAACAACCGGGTCAGCTTTTAATTGGACAATAACCGTCACCATTTTAGAAGACTTGGTATCCAAAGCAGGAGATATGTACGCAGGGCCAGTAGAAACTTCCTCATCAGTTTCTCCCGTTACCTTTGCCTTTGTTAACTCGTTAACGTCTAATAGAGCGTCCAATTCTAGACCTTCTTTTGGAGTCGCCGCCATAACATTATACGGGATAACTCCTAGCAACAAGCTAGTAGCTAGTGCTATTGATGTAATCTTTTTAGGTTTTCGTAACAACTATGATCCCTCCTGAAAATAATAAATTTTAAAAAAATATAATGGCATACTGAGTTTTCTAAAAAATCAGTACATATTAATTTCTCTATATTTTTCTTTATCCCTTTAGGTCTAAAGTCATGTTTTTACAAAATTAAAAAAAACTGCCCTTCCGTATAATTGTCTATACGTTAAAGGGCAGTCATTTTTATTTTTTTATGGTAAAATTTGTATTTTGAATAACGTTTATTGAAGAGCTTGCGGATTATCTGTACCCAAGAAATCCTCGTAAATACGCTCCCATACCACTTTGAATTCCATTTTTTCATTATCCGGAATTTCTTGGAAACGTTCAATCGGCTCTTCCAGGTATGGTGTTAATTTGATCAAGACTTCTGTTAGCATATTATCGTTAATGCCTCCTAGAATTTCCTTGATCTCATTTTTGGATAACGCGAATTCATTCTCTTCTTTTTCATGTAGATACATTACTAACTGGCTAAATACTGGATGAATCAACGACTCCAAACGAATGTGATACAAAGCGAACATTTCATCATCGCGAAGCTCGAATGTATCTACTACTTCTGGGAAGGGATCTACTGGTACATCTAGGCTTGTTCCTTTATCAATTACTAGTCCCCACTTAATGAACATATCTAACGCTTCCTGAGCTGTTGCCGGATACTCATAGTTAGAGCGCTTCAAAAAGTTAGCGTACTTCTCCAATAGAGCCACATAGTTTTCATAGTTCTCTTCGTCATGGAATTTATTTTTATCCAATGTATCGAAAGTTCCTTCCAATGCTCTAGTAGAGTAGATGGACTCCAACATTTCTTCTTTTGTCTCTAGCTTGCTCACCGCATAGCAAACGGCTTTAAACAATACGTTCATCTCATGAGAGAACACGGTGCTCCAGCCATGCATGTCATAGCCTTTCGGAATAATAATATCGTCGCTACCTTTTGTGCGAAGATCTTGTATCGTTTGCATATTACACTCTCCTTATCCACAACTGCGTTTCACAGAGTACCTCTTAGTAATCCTAGAGTACATTAGGTTTATTATACACATAACTAGAGGCAGATTTCCAACTTCCAAAAGAAAATCCCCAAGCATATTCAAATGCCTGGGGATTTTCGCTTACTTGTGGCGTGCCACATCTAAACGTACAACTGCGCGTTGTAGGGCATACTCTGCGCGTTGAACGTCAAGATCTGGAAACTTCTCATTGAGACGTTTTTCGGCACGTTGTTTTGCTAATTCTGCACGAGCTGCATCAATGTCTGTTGATTGCTCTGCTGCTTCTGCTAAAATCGTTACCTTTTGTCCGCGAACTTCCATGAAGCCGCCGCTAACTGCGATTACGGTCTCTTTGTCGCCTTCTTGCTTAATCCGAACAGGAGCAATTTTTAACGGAGTCACTAGCGGCGTATGGTTAGGAAGAATACCCAACTCACCTTCAACGCCTCGTGCAATTACCATTGTGGCTTCTCCGCTATAGACAACCCGTTCAGGAGTAACGATCTCTATTACCATTTTGCTCATTACCGTCTCCCCTTTCAGGGTTGTCTTACTTCATGTTCTTTGCTTTTTCAACTGCTTCTTCAATCGTACCTACGAATAGGAAAGCTGACTCTGGCAAATCATCATGTTTACCATCAAGAATTTCTTTAAAGCTACGTACAGTCTCCTTAACTGGTACATATTTACCAGGGAATCCAGTAAATTGTTCAGCAACGTGGAAAGGCTGGGACAAGAAACGTTGTACACGACGTGCGCGCGCTACAGTTTGTTTGTCCTCATCGCTCAACTCATCCATACCTAGGATCGCGATGATATCTTGCAATTCCTTATAACGTTGTAGGATTGTCTGTACGCCGCGAGCTACTTCATAGTGTTCTTGACCTACAATGTCAGGTGCTAGTGCACGAGAAGTAGAAGCTAGCGGGTCAACCGCTGGATAGATACCCAACTCGGAAATACCACGATCCAGGTTAGTTGTTGCATCCAAGTGAGCAAACGTAGTAGCAGGTGCTGGGTCAGTATAGTCATCCGCTGGTACGTAGATCGCTTGAATAGAAGTAACGGAACCTTTTTTCGTGGAAGTGATACGCTCTTGCAAGCTGCCCATTTCAGAAGCAAGTGTTGGTTGGTAACCTACCGCAGATGGCATACGTCCAAGAAGGGCGGATACCTCAGAACCAGCTTGCGTGAAACGGAAAATGTTATCGATGAACAGAAGTACGTCACGGCCTTCTTCATCACGGAAATACTCAGCCATTGTAAGACCAGTCAGTGCGATACGTAGACGTGCACCTGGTGGTTCGTTCATTTGTCCAAATACCATCGCTGTTTTAGCGATAACACCGGAATCCTTCATTTCGTGGTAAAGGTCATTCCCCTCACGAGTACGCTCACCTACACCAGCGAATACAGAGATACCGCCGTGCTCTTGTGCGATGTTATTGATCAATTCCTGAATTAGTACGGTTTTACCTACACCCGCACCACCAAATAGACCAATTTTACCACCTTTTACGTATGGTGCTAGCAAGTCAACAACCTTGATACCTGTTTCTAGGATCTCAGTAGAAGTTGCTTGGTCTTCATAAGCAGGTGCTTGACGGTGAATCGGATCACGACGAGGAACATCGTTCATTTCTACTTCGTCGATTGGATCGCCTAATACGTTAAATACGCGGCCCAATGTAACTTCACCTACAGGTACAGAAATTGGCGCACCTGTGTCGATTGCTTCGATGCCACGGATTAAACCGTCTGTAGAAGACATCGCAACTGTACGAACTTGGTTATCTCCCAAATGAAGCGCAACTTCACATACTAGATCAATGTCGCGTTCTCCGGAGCTTTGTGCTTTATAAGAAATTTTGATCGCATTATAGATAGCAGGCAGATGACCATTGTCGAACTCAATGTCAACAACCGGTCCCATTACCTGAACTACGCGCCCTTTCGCCATCTTAAATCTTCCCTCCTAAAAGCTAATTGGAAGCCTTTATAACTGTCTTTGTTATACTTGTGAGTTCGCACCCGCAACAATCTCGGAGATTTCTTGCGTGATGGCTGCCTGACGAGCACGGTTATAGAAGAGTGTCAAACGATCGATAATATCAGATGCATTATCAGTCGCATTACCCATCGAGGTCATACGCGCTCCGTGCTCTGAAGCTTTCGCATCCAATACAGCACTATAGATTAGCGTTTCTGCATATTTTGGCAAAAGCACTGCGAGAACCTCTTCTGCAGAAGGCTCATAATCATAGTTAACTGTAGAGGCCTGTGAATCCGATTCAATTGATTGAAGTGGCAACAGGCTTTTCACCTGTGGAACTTGCGAAATAGCAGATTCAAATTCGTTATAGCAAAGATAAAGTTCGTCGATCTTTTCTTCCGCATATAATTTAACTGCTGTGTACGCAATTTGCTTAATGTCAGAAAAACTAGGGTTTTCCGGCATTCCAACTACCTCTTCAATAACAGGATAGTTACGTTTCACAAAGAAATCGCGGCCTTTGCGTCCGATAACAAAGATCGCATACTCATCTTTAGATTTATGCTTTTCGTTAACCGCCTGAAGAACCTTACGGATGATATTCCCGTTATATCCTCCTGCGAGTCCACGGTCAGAAGTAATTACGATATATCCTGTCTTCTTCACCGGACGGGTTTGAAGCATCGGATGTTTAAAACTAGTGCTTCCTGAGGCAATACTTGCTACTACCTCCTGAACCTTTTGAGCATACGGGCGAGCCGCTTGCGCTTGGTCTTGGGCACGGCGAAGTTTTGCAGTAGACACCATCTTCATCGCTTTCGTGATCTGACGCGTGTTTTTAACGCTTTTTATACGTCGTTTTACTTCACGAATACCTTGAGCCACTCATTTTCACCACCTTGGGAAATGCATGCTGAATTCTTCTGAACCCAGCATGCACAAAATCTATCGATGCCGAAGATTAACGGCTTGGAGCAAAGCCTTTTTTAAACTCTTCGATCGCTGCTCCTAATTCTTTTTCATCCGGTAATTCGTTTGTTGTACGGATATGTTCGAACAACTGTGGTTTATTGGAGTCGATGAAGGCAAGCAATTCTTTTTCGAAACGACGAACGTCTTCCACAGCAATTTCGTCTAGGAAGCCTTTTGTCGCAGCGAAGATAGAGATAACTTGCTTTTCAACAGGCATTGGTTGGTATGAAGGTTGTTTTAGGATTTCAACAACACGCTCACCACGAGTCAAACGAGCTTGTGTTGCTTTATCCAAATCGGAACCGAACTGCGCAAACGCAGCCAACTCACGATATTGTGCCAAGTCCAAACGAAGTGGACCAGCTACTTTTTTCATTGCTTTAATCTGTGCGGAACCACCTACGCGGGATACAGAGATACCTGCGTTAACCGCTGGGCGTTGACCTGCGTTAAACAAATCGGTTTCCAAGAAGATCTGTCCATCTGTGATGGAGATAACGTTCGTTGGAATGTACGCAGATACGTCAGAACCTTGAGTCTCGATGAAAGGAAGTGCTGTTAGAGAACCAGCTCCTAGTTCATCAGATAATTTGGCTGCACGCTCTAACAAGCGGGAATGCAAGTAGAATACGTCACCAGGGTATGCCTCACGACCTGGAGGACGGCGAAGCAATAGGGACAACTCACGATAAGCTGCCGCTTGTTTAGATAAGTCATCATAAATACATAGGACATGTCCGCCCTTGTACATGAAGTACTCACCCATTGTTACACCCGCATAAGGAGCTAGATACAGCAATGGAGCTGGATCAGAAGCTGTCGCGGAAACAACGATTGTATAATCAAGAGCACCATGCTTACGAAGTGTTTCAACTACGCCAGCAACTGTTGATTGCTTTTGACCAATGGCAACGTAGATACAAATCATGCCGTTACCCTTTTGATTGATGATGGTATCCAAAGCAACAGATGTTTTACCTGTTTGACGGTCACCGATGATCAACTCACGCTGACCACGACCGATCGGTACCATGGAGTCAATAGCTTTAATACCTGTTTGCAATGGCTCATGAACGGATTTACGCGCCATTACACCAGGAGCATTGTTTTCGATAGGACGGAATTCCGTAGTCGCAATTGGACCCAATCCGTCAATCGGTTGACCAAGTGGGTTAACTACGCGACCTAATAGCGCTTCCCCTACTGGTACTTCCATTACACGGCCCGTACGTTTAACCGTGTCACCTTCTTTAATGTCACGGAAAGCTCCAAGGATAATTACCCCTACGTTATCGCTTTCCAAGTTGAGTACCATACCCATAACGCCGTTTTGGAACTCAAGAAGCTCACCGGCCATTGCTTTTTCCAAACCATGTACGCGCGCAATACCGTCACCAACAGTGATAACCGTACCTACGTCAGCGATTTCGATCTCAGCTTTATAATTAGCGATGCGCTCTTTGATGAGCGAGCTAATTTCTTCAGGTCTGATTGCACTCACTTACGATTCACCCCATTCAACCCAGCGTCTTATATTTGATGCGCAAAATGCTCTAATTTCGTTTTCAAGCTACCGTCATATAAACGATCGCCAATCTTCACAACGACTCCACCAATAATAGCAGGGTCTACTACGCTTTCGAAGCGTAGCTTTTTATTCAGCATTTGACCAAACTGATTAGCAAGCTCTTCTAATTCTTCCTGGCTCAGTGGTTTAGCTGTAGTAACAACGGCATCCGCAAAGCCACGTTTATCGTTGGCCATTTCTACGTATGCTCTGGTTATTTCTGCGAATTCACTTTCACGTTTGTTGTCTACTAACGCAAAAAGAAAGTTGATTACTTCCTGCGAAGCTTTTTCTTTGAAAAGCTCCTCCAGCAACTCTTTCTTAGAAGCAACGGCAATACGAGGATGCGTAAATAATTTATGGAAGTCAGGTACCTGTTTTAATGCTTCAGCAAGGTCTTTTAACTCACCTTCAATTTGATCAATGAGTCCACGCTCTTCTGCAATCTCAAACAGAGCACGCGCGTAACGTTTTGCTAATGCTCCACTCATAAGCGATCCCCTACTTGTTTCAGGAACTGATCAATCGTGGATTTTTGTGTAGCTTCGTCCAATTCTTTTTCAATAATTTTAGAAGCCAACATAACAGATAGACTTGCCATTTGCGTACGCAGTTCTTCTTTAGCTTTCTCTGTCTCGCGAGCAATTTCTGCACTTGCTTCCGCTTTCAGACGAGCCGCTGTTTCTTCTGCCTCTTTCTTAATACGCGCTTCTTCTTCTTGTGCTTGACGAGTTGCACGCTCAATTAGAGCTTTTGTTTCTTGACGAGCTTCTTCTAACAAGCGGCGTTGTTCAGCTAGTAGTCCTTCCGCTTCTTTACGGTTACGTTCTGCTGCTTCAATTTCTGATGCAACATATTGACGACGTTTTTCCATGATTTGTGTTATAGGGCCAACTGCAAATTTCCTAACAACTAAAAGAAGTATCAGGAATGCGAGTACTTGAAAGAGCATCGTGCCCCCTTCAAGGGTTACCGCTCCAAACTCTAGCATGCTATTCACTCCTTCCTGGTTCAGAAGAGTATTTTAGTAAAGATAAAAAATCAATGATCTTTTACTGTTGCATAAACAAGGCGAAGGCCTAGCCTGCTAGCCTTCGCCCCGTAAAATTACATTTGGGAATAAAGAATGAAACCAACCGCAACCGCGATGATAGGCACCGCTTCAACAAGACCTACCCCTAGAAGCATAAGACCCATCAAGCTACCGCGAGCTTCTGGTTGACGTGCAACACCTTCAATTGTGCGAGAGATAACTAGTGAGTTACCGATAGCTCCACCTAATGCAGCTAAACCAAAGATAATACCGATTGCTAAAGCCAAAGTATTCATTAAAATAATCCTCCTTAAGTTTCTGTTGATTAAAAATTAGTGACCATCATTCGTTTTCTGCGAAATATATATGATTGTAAGGGTCGTGAAGATATAAGCTTGAACTGCCCCTACGAAGACGGAATAACCAAGCCACGCTAATAATGGGATACTGCCAATAAAGATACCGGTGCTCATTAAGAAGGCAATCAAAACTTCCCCGGCAAAAATGTTACCGAATAGACGAAGTGGAAGTGTTAATGGCTTAATGACCAGTTCTTCAAGGATATGGAGTGGGTTAAGAAAATGCTTCAGGTACGTGCCTACCCCATGACGACGAATATCCACGTATTGAGAGTAAAGAAGGATAGTAAGCGCCAGCGAGAAAGTCACACTTGCAGCAGCCGTCGGAGACTTCCACCATGCGATGTGTATTCCATGGCCATCTGGTTCAAGTGCATGTTCCACTTTTTCGATTTTCTTAGCCTGAGCCTCAGGAGTCCCAGAAATCGTCAACATCTCAACAACTTGTTCGCTAACTACCTTATTTTGAGCAGGGTCGTTGTGATGCAGCGTGACTACGTTAAGACCTAGCCCTAACCAGTTCCCCAGAATAATATAGAGAAAAACTGTTACAGCAAGTGTAATAAACCTTGCAGCCGTTTTTGCATCCATAACCGATCTTGCTAAGTTATTGATGAAATCGACAATCCACTCTAGAAGGTTTTGCCTTCCACCTGGAACACCTGTCGTTAATTGACGAGATAAAACAACCAGTAGGACAAAAACCAAAATAGCTGTCAACGTAATCATAAGCATGGTCGGAATATCGAATACGAGTCCACCGAGCTTAAATTTTAATGACCAATGATCCAAAATTTGTTCACCCCTTTCCCTCAAAAAATACTTCCTTGTCAACCTTTTAAGAGCTTACTCTTTATTCTACCTCTTAACTTGTTGAAAAACAGTTAACAAATATTGAACTAATTATCTATTTTTAAGATTGTAATACACAAAAATAATCGAAAACACTTGAAATACTAGCAGTCCAATAATAACTCCTATAATTTGAAACAATTCTGGAAATCTTAGGGCTATAAAAACTGCTATAATTGTAACTGCAAACCTCTGCACCATTCCTATTCCCTTGGTTTTCCCTATATTACCAGTAATTTTCCATACCTTCAGATAGAGAAGAAGTCCATTGATAAGACTTGCAAAGCTACCCAACAGTAATGACTGAAAAAACAATCTATAATCAGGTAGGAGAAACCATAGAACCCCGATAAGGGCAATAGACCATAAAACACAGCGGATGATATTACGTACGGCAGTATAGAATGTTTGCATGCTACATCTCCCTACAGATAAGGACGTATCATTCGGTATACGCTTACAATACCTACGCCCAACCCTAGAAACAGCCCGATAATCATGAGCCAAGGAGCTGTATGTAACCATTCATCTAAATACTTTCCAAATAAGACTCCGGCTATGATACATATTGCTAGATCTGCTCCAATCATGCTTACTAATCCGATAGCTTTCCATGGGTTATTTACCTTTTTTGACAAGTTCGCTTCTCCCTTCAAACCAGAAATGGAAGAGCTTGGTTGACACCTTAACATATTAACGAAGATTTATCTACATTGTCAACTTGTCGAACTGTAGGACACAAATCTTTCACAAATTTGTCTATATTATTTTGATTATTGTTGAAATTCCTTGACCCCCACCTATGCATAAGGTAGCTAGACCATAGCGAGAATCGCTTCGTTTCAACATTTCATGGACAAGACTAACCAGAACGCGAGCCCCGCTTGCTCCAATTGGATGACCAAGGGCAATCGCTCCTCCGTTTACATTTAGCTTCTCTCGATCAAGGCCTAATTCCTTCCCAACCGCTATTGCTTGTGCCGCAAAAGCCTCATTGGCTTCAATCAGGTCTATTTGATCTATAGAAAGCCCCGCCTTCTTTAGAGCCTTTTCTGTAGCCGGTACTGGGCCTAGTCCCATTACTTGCGGATTGACTCCAGCGCTTGCATTGGCAACTATTGTAGCTAAAGGCTTAATCCCCAGCTCTTCTGCCTTTGCATAAGACATTAAAACTAGTGCTGCAGCCCCATCATTAATTCCCGAGGCATTTCCTGCCGTGACGCTCCCGTCCTTTTTAAAAGCAGGTCGCAGTTTAGCTAATGCATCCACCGTTGCACCTGCTCGCGGGAACTCGTCTTGCTCAAACAAAATAGCCTCTCCCTTTTTTTGCGGGATAGTGACAGGGACGATCTCATCTAAAAAACGACCTTCTTGAATCGCTTTGTTCGCCTTTTGTTGGCTCCAAGCCGCAAATTCATCCTGTTCTTCTCGGCTTATCTGATAACGTTCGCAAAGATTTTCAGCCGTTATTCCCATATGATAGTCATTAAAGGCGCACCAAAGCCCATCGCGGATCATAGAGTCTACGACCTTCTGATCACCCATGCGATACCCGTCTCTGGCCCCTTCTAATAAATAAGAAGCCTGACTCATATTTTCCATACCACCTGCAACTACCACATCTGCTTCACCAGACACGATAGCCTGATAAGCTATATGTACAGCTTTTAATCCTGACCCGCAGACTTTATTGATGGTCATTGAGGGTTTCTCCTCACCAATGCCTGCCAGCATGGCCGCCTGACGCGTTGGGTTTTGCCCAAGCCCCGCCTGTAATACATTCCCCATCACGACCTCGTCTACATGCTGTTTATCAAGACCTGCTTTGTCGAGTGCCGCTTCAATCACTACTGCTCCTAATCTGGCTGCGCTTACAGAAGATAACTTTCCTTGAAAACTACCGATGGCAGTGCGCACAGCACTGACAATAACTACATCGCTACCTTTCATCATATCCACTCCTTAAAAACATCAGATCGCAAGCTTTAGTTAGTTAATTTTGCCACTTGTGAATCTTCAGTCTTTTGCTAACAATAATTAGTAACTAAGCTATATATTACCATATTTTTAAGGAGACAGATATCCCTTATGTTATCCTATTTATAAGTTTCCCATTATTACTATAGTTGAAATAACCAAAAAGTAAACAGGTAATTTTTAGATTGAAATCGTATATTACAGTTTAATAGAAAAAAGCCGTCTTTGCAGATCGCAAAAGACGGCTAAATCCTTCCTTTATCGTTGAATTAAACGATACAAGGCGGCAACACAAACAGCGCGTGTGGTTGGGCTGTCAGGTTTAAAGCTTCCTTGAATTGGATCAATTAACCCTAGTCCTACTATATTTGAAACAGAGGCTGATGCCCACGAAGCAATTTGATTTTGATCCTTCAGCTTTACTTTTGGAGTAGCTTGCTGTTGCAGGATTCGATCCAGTATGATAGCTGCTTCTGCTCTTGTAACAGCCTGATCTGGACGGAAGGTATTGTCCTTATACCCTTTCACCAATTCCATGGACACCGCTACCTGTACTGCACCTTGCGCATATGAAGGCACTTGATCTTTGAAGTTCAATTTAGGTTGGTTGGGTAGCTCCCAATTGAACACCCTAGCTAATAGAGCAACATATTGAGCGCGTGTTAATGGGACGTCTGGGCCAAATTTGTTAGCAGACAGCCCTTTTACAAACTCCTGTTCCGCCATATAAAGAATCTCTTTTTTATAAGGGTGGTTGGCAATATCGCTAAACTGTTGACCGTATGGTACCAACAGTGTCGCATCGTCCATATAGATGCTTCCTTTTTCCGGGCGCGATTCAGAGCCTTCAGGCAAATTAGCAATATATATACTCTTCAGTTGTAGAGGATAAGCCGCATTTGATGGGAAGTAGCCTCTAAGCTGTTTCCAACCAGTCCAGTCTATCTCCTTGGCAAGATCAACATAATGTGTTTTACCCTTGCTATCTATTACTTCAGCGCGAAGCCAGTGATTACTGTTATCCCCATAAACCCATAAGCCCATACCAATAGGCTGTCCCGGAATCGCTATAGGAGCTGCCCCCATTTTTCCATAGGCGAAACGGGTATTGGCAGATGAGGCTCCGCTGAAATCATACGTTAATTTAGCAGATTTACCAGAACTATGCACTTGTTCATTTTGGAGCAAGAAGGAGCCCTTCGAAGTTAACCCTTCTGGATTTCCTGCAAACGAAATGCCGGCAATATTATCAAAATTGATCCATTGCTGCTCTGTAGCCCCTACTGTAATTGGTACCGTAGTTGATTTACCGTCATAAGATACAGTCAAGGTAGCTTGTCCTGTTTGTTCTCCAGCAACCAGTTGCATTTGTTCATTAATATGTACAAGCTCGTTGCTTACAGTGGTTGTAACAGATAATGGCGTTGCTGTGACCAACTGCCCTTTTTTCGTTTTGATTTTAATATCAAGTGGCAATGTTTGACCTGGCATTACGGTAAGTGGAGATGGCGATACCATCACCTGCTCTACCTCAGCACCACTAACGACATGAATATTTTTCTTCGTCTGAATTCCATTGACGCTAGCCGTAACAACAGAAGTACCTGATTGACGAGCGATAAATGAGCTTCCTTCAAATGATCCAGAATCCCCCTCTACTCCCCAAGAAATCTGGTTAGCATCAATTTTATAAGGTAAATAGTGGTTATCATATGCTTTGGTTCCAAATTGAATAGCCTGTCCAATTAGCGTTTCGGTAGGTCCTGTTAATTGGAAACCAGCCAAATCCCCGGCAGGTGCCGTATTAAATACACCTAATCCCGTTGGAACACGGCGTTCTACTCCCTGCATAGGACGATTGGCCAATTTGGCTTCTGTTTCCCCTAACATGCGAACGGCTAATGTTTGTGAACCACCGCCATCAAAATTGGCCGCCATATAAGAGCCAGCTTCCACCATGATCTGAGCAAATTCGACCAATGTTACCCCACGGCTGGCACTGCCTTGCTCTACGCTTACAATGTAGAGTGTCTTTCCGTCTTTAGAGACGCCGACACCAGTCCGGGCTGTTTTTCCCATAACTGCTTTATCAGCGGAAATAGTAGCTACTTTTCCCTGATTAACTAGCAAAGCATGCCCCCCTACTGCTTGGGCCCACTCTTTTGAATTCGGAGTAGTTTGTGAATCTACAGTCACAGAAGAGCCTACAGGAAACTCTTGTTGTAAAAATTGAGCGGCTGTCCCGTGTCCCCATAAAACAAAACCATCGGCAGGAATTGCCGCTCCAGGCTGATCCACTCGAACCTCAGTAGCTATGCCATTGCGAAAGACTACCTCAACCACACCTTTATAGCCTTTAATTGTTCCTAGACTGGTCTTCCCAAAGGCAGGTGTATACATATTAAGCTGGTTCTCATGGCTTTTACCTGCTGAAGAAGAGTACTCTTCCTTATTAATTCCGCGCAGGCTCATGTTTTTACCGTTTTGCGAGGTTACAAGCCCCGTGAACCCAAATCGCTCAATAGCGGCTGTCTTATCGGCAGTTATCCCTAAGCTGTAGTAATACGGTAAATGTCCCATTGAAGAAATCGTTTGTCCATCTTTTACAACTATTCCGAATGGTGCGCCGCGTAGAGACATATTGAAAAAGTCGGCATTCACACCAACAACTGCTCCTGCTTCATTTGTCATTTTCGTAATGCTTTGTTTTTCTGTTACATGTCCATTTGTCCCGTAAATGGGCTTCACTTCTACGTATTCATTATTCAGATCGACTTTCGTTATGTAGATTTTGCTTTTCTGGTTTCCATAGACCTTTTCATAATGCGTTAAGATTGTACCTTCCCCAATTGGCGTTTGCCAAACCATTGTTAACGGTCCTACAGTCGCAGCTTCTACTACATAGGCAGGCAGCACAACAGGAATAATTGCCCCGCATGCTACAGTTGTAGCCAGCATTAACGACAGAAACCGAGCTGGCTTCTTTTTCATTATCGTTGAAACCCCTCTCCATTGGCTAAACTTTCTCTTTTTTCCTATCCATTACAATGTTTAGACGTAGCGAATCGCCCACAAGTTTCAGTTTTTTTCGCGATTTTTATTTGCAACAAAAGGAAAAGAGACGTTCTGAAAAAACGCCTCTTTTTATATGCTTTATTTAGATAATAACTTCTCTTGACTTGGTTGAAAAGAGATTGGGCGATCAGAAATGTAACCAAAATGGTACAGGATTGCTTTCACAATTCTTTCCGATGCTTTTCCGTCTCCATATGGATTTGCTGCTTGCGCCATTTGTTCATATGCCACTGGATTGGTTAACAATTCATTTGCCATCTCATATACCTGTTGCTCATCTGTGCCTGCCAATTTCAACGTACCAGCCGCGATTCCTTCTGGACGCTCTGTGGTGTCACGCAAGACAAGCACCGGTACCCCAAGAGAAGGAGCTTCTTCCTGCACTCCACCTGAGTCAGTCAGAATCAAGTGAGCATGACGAGCAAAGTTGTGGAAGTCAAACGCATCTAACGGATCAATTAAATGGATACGATCATGGTTCCCCAAGAACTCCTGTGCCACTTCCTGCACCGCTGGGTTTAGATGCACAGGGTAAACCACGGCGATCTCTTCATGCTCATCTACCAGTTTACGCACAGCTCGGAAGATACGGCGCATGGGATCACCTAGATTTTCACGACGATGGGCTGTCATCAACACCATCTTTTTGCCTGCCACCTTTTCTAAGACAGGATGCTGATAGTCAGACTTCACAGTTGTCTGTAACGCATCAATCGCAGTATTCCCCGTAATATAAATGGATTGCTCTTGCTTGTTCTCGCGGCGTAAATTATTTGCCGATCCTTCTGTTGGTGCAAAATGAAGATCAGCCATAACTCCTGTCAGCTGGCGATTCATCTCTTCCGGGAATGGAGAATACTTGTCCCACGTACGAAGACCAGCTTCAACATGTCCAATCGCTACCTGATTGTAGAAGGAAGCCAAGCTTGCAACGAAGGTTGTCGTGGTGTCGCCATGTACGAGTACGATATCTGGTTGTGCCTCTTTGATCGCTTTATCCAAGCTTTCTAATGCACGGGTGGTGATGTCGATCAAAGTTTGGCGATCCTTCATAATATTTAAATCCATGTCAGGCGTGATCTGGAAAATTTCCAGAACCTGATCCAACATTTGTCGATGTTGTGCTGTCACGCATACGATAGATTCAATCTGTTCTTTATGTTTTTTTAACTCGTGAACAAGAGGAGCCATCTTGATAGCCTCCGGTCTTGTCCCGAAAACCGTCATTACTTTTATCTTTTTCATCAGCAAGACACCCCCTATTTCGTTCCGTATAAACGATCTCCGGCATCTCCTAGTCCAGGAATAATATAGCCATGATCGTCCAGATATTCGTCTACTTTCGCTACGAAGATATCTACATCTGGGTGTTCGTCTTGGATGACCTTAATTCCTTCGGGAGCAGCGATTAAACACATTAATTTGAGGTTCTTAGCGCCACGTTTTTTCAGAGCTTCAATAGCAGCAACTGCCGAACCCCCTGTTGCTAGCATAGGGTCAATAACAATCAACTCACGCTCAGCAACATCGGATGGTAATTTTACGTAGTATTCTACTGGTTGCAACGTTTCCGGATCACGATACAGCCCTACATGCCCTACTTTTGCGGCAGGAATTAATTTCAGCACACCGTCAACCATGCCTAATCCAGCACGCAAAATCGGTACTAGCCCTACTTTTTTACCAGCAATTACATTGGATTTACAAGTTGCTACTGGTGTTTGGATTTCTACCTCTTCTAAAGGCATATCTCTGGTAATCTCATACGCCATAAGAGTTGCTACTTCATCTACCAACTCGCGAAATTCTTTTGTACCTGTATTTTTATCACGAATAAACGTCAACTTATGCTGAATCAAAGGATGGTCAAATACATATACACGGCTCATGTTAGTACCTCCGTTTCATTATTAGCAAATCCATTATGTACACGAAGCCCATGGCTCCTTGAAATAAGCTTTTCTTATCATAAAGGAGCAAAGCTATCACGTCAATTTGCCTGAAAATATTGACTTATATCTGATATGAATGTCGTGCGTTTGCTTCTACCCGCTAGTTTTCCCCCGCCTATATTGAAATATAAATAGGAAGAAACACACAGAAAAACAGGCCCTCTCCTCGTAAGGCAGGTGGACCTGTTTATTATTTATGGCTGTTTAAAAACAGTTTGCTGAAAGATTAGATAGACAATCCTTCATACAGCGGGAACTTCTTGTTTAATGCGGCAACACGTTCACGAGCTTCTGCATGCTTAGCTTGATCCTCTGGATTCTTCAGGGTCAAAGCAATGATGCTCGCTACTTCCTTCATTGCCTCCTCATCGAATCCACGACTAGTGACCGCTGGCGTACCCATGCGTACACCGCTTGTTACAAACGGGCTAGCTGGATCAAATGGGATTGTATTTTTGTTTGTCGTAATACCTACTTCATCAAGAAGATGCTCTGCCACCTTACCTGTAAGCTCTAGATTTCGTACGTCTACTAATACCAGATGATTATCCGTACCACCAGACACTAGCTGTAATCCTTCCGCCTGTAGTGCCTCAGCAAAAGCACGAGCATTGTTGACTACACGCTGAGAGTAATCTTTGAATTCCGGTTGTAGCGCTTCACCGAAGGCTACCGCCTTTGCCGCAATGATATGCATCAATGGTCCACCCTGTACCCCTGGGAATACAGATTTGTCGATTGCTTTGGCAAACTCTTCTTTGCAAAGGATTAAGCCACCGCGTGGACCGCGTAATGTTTTATGTGTAGTGGATGTAACAAAATGAGCATGCGGTACTGGATTTTGATGCAAGCCTGCTGCGACAAGGCCAGCGATATGCGCCATATCAACCATGAGATAAGCTCCAACCTCATCCGCAATTTCACGGAACTTAGCAAAATCAATCTCACGCGGATACGCACTTGCACCAGCTACAATCAATTTTGGTTTGTGTTCTAATGCTTTTGCTCGAACGATTTCATAGTCAATCCGATGCGTCTCTTCATCCACACCATATTCAACAAAATTATAGAGAGTACCTGAGAAGTTAACGCTACTACCATGGGTTAAATGACCGCCATGGGATAAGTTCATGCCCAATACAGTATCTCCTGGCTGTAGAATGGTAAAGTAAACCGCCATGTTAGCTTGAGCGCCAGAATGCGGCTGTACGTTGGCATGTTCTGCACCGAAAATTTCCTTGACGCGATCACGTGCGATGTTTTCTGCAATATCAACATATTCACAACCGCCGTAATAGCGGCGACCCGGATAACCTTCCGCATACTTGTTAGTAAGTACAGTCCCCATCGCTTCCATTACAGTACGACTGACAAAGTTTTCTGATGCAATGAGCTCAATCTTGTCACGCTGGCGACCTAATTCCAAACGAATCGCTTCTGTAATTTGTGGATCTTTTTCTTTTAAGATATCGAACATAATCTTATCCCTCCCTGGTAATCTGCACTTCTATTTCGTTCACCATTGTATGTCAACCCAAGTTGCTTTTCTCTAAGTACAAGTTAATTGATCAATACGTTCATAAACCGCTCGTACTCCGCCAATCATTTTTGGTCGTGTGTAGGCTGCTGTGAGATGAGCCTCTCCTATTTGTTTACGACTAAGTCTAACTGGAACTACCACGTGCTTCAGATGCATGCCGATGAAGGTATCTCCAATATCAAGGCCAGCATCTGCTTTTATATGCTCTACCACAGCCGGCATTTGCATTTGCTGATAGGCATAGGCTGCCATAGATCCTCCTGCACGCGGTACCGGAATAACACTTACTTCTTCAAGTCCATATTGTCTTAGAATAGAACGTTCCACAACAAGGGCACGATTTAAATGCTCACAGCATTGAAAAGCAAGCTGAAAGCCTGTTTGTTGCCGAGCTTCTTCAATCCCCTTCCAGATAGCGCCAGCTACTTCTTCGCTACCTGCTTTGCCAATATGCTGACCAATCACCTCGCTCGTACTGCAACCGATCACCAGAAGCTGGTCAGCACGCAGCTTTGCTACTTTGACTAATTCCAGCACACAGTCCCTGATCTCTTGCTTGAGACGAGCAATTTCCACTTTACTTCACTCCCGAATATTTGGCCTCAATATCCATCACTTTCTTAACGCGATTCTCATGGCGGCCACCTTCAAAATCAGTTCCTAGCCAAATTTTCACAATATCAAGAGCTAGGCCAGGTCCAATTACTCGCTCTCCCATAGCTAGCATATTCGTATCATTATGCTCGCGAGTTGCTTTGGCAGAGAATGTATCATGAACTAATGCACAACGAATTCCACGTACCTTATTAGCCGCAATGGACATCCCAATACCTGTCCCACATACTAAAATACCTCTGTCAAACTCTCCAGAAGCTACTTTTTCCGCAACAGGCAAGGCATAGTCTGGGTAATCAACAGAGGTCTCGCAATTACAACCAAAATCTTCGAACGCAATCTCCATGGATGTTAAAAGCTTTTTGATCTCTTCTTTTAGATGTACTCCGCCGTGATCGGCTGCTAATGCTACTTTCATTGTGCAATCCCTCACTTTTGTCGTCATATGATGTATTATACATGATTATCCTAACGAAATACAGTATAGAAACAACGAAAAGCTTGTTTTACCAACAAAACACAAACATTAATTAATAAAACACAACAATCGTTCGTATTTTAAATAAATAAGGTCCTGGGAATGTTCCAGCACCTTTTTAACTCATTCCATATCCTGACGATACTCGTTATTCTTTTCGTTTACGGTCTTCAGTAGTTTTTCGCGTACGGCTTGCAGATCCTTTTCTAATTCCTGCGCTGTAGCCCGATATATCTCTAAGCTCCCGCCGTAAGGATCTGTAATATCGCCTTGCTCACCATACGCGTACTCCTTTAACGAGTATACCTTTGCCGTCGCTTCAGGAAAATGACTCAAAATTGCTATTTTATGCCCTTGAGTCATCGTAATGATAAGGTCAGCCTGATTTATTTGGTCATTCGTTATCTGTTTCGAAACATGCTCATGCGCTAGTCCCTTTTCCCCTAGCACCTGTTGGGCATGCAAGGAAGCAGGCTGGCCCTCAAACACAGCAACTCCCGCTGAGGCAATTTCCATTTGTAAATCCTTTACTTGTTCACGGAAAAGAACTTCTGCCATGGGACTTCTGCAAGTATTGCCCGTACAAACAAATAAAATTCGCATGTTCTGGTGCCCCTTTCTGTCCACACTACTTACAAAATAAATTTTAAACCAAAAATCAGCAGTATAACACCGCCAATAATTTCACTATATTCACCCATCCAGTCTCCGACGCTTCTCCCCAGCAGTAACCCAGCACAAGACATCATCCCTCCGACGATACCAAACATGCTAACTGCCAGCCATTTGTTCACTGTCATCAAACCAAGTGAGAAGCCAACTGATAGGGCATCCAGACTAACACTAAAGGCAAATAAAATCAGTCCAAGACCTGATGTTTTCACTATACTCCCCTCATTTTCTCCAAAAAAGACGCTCCATAACATATGTACGCCAAGGAGAATCAAGATACTGCCTCCAATGAAAATAGCGATATCTCCTACTATATCAGAGAGATAGGAGCCGATTGCAATGCCTAATAGAGGCATAGCAACATGAAAACACCCAATCATAATGCTGATGTTCACAATTTTGCGCAACCGTAGACCTACCATACCAAGCCCAATACCCAGTGAGAAAGCATCCATCCCCAACGCGACCGCAATCAGTAGTAATGTTAGAAATTGTCCCCAAAGAAATACTGTAGCGTCCACACTCTCCCCCCCTGTCTTTTTCACCTTATGCGGACAGGGGGGTAAACATTCTTTTTCTATAACAGGTTGTTCCTTTAGATGTTTAGGCCTTTATAATTCGATGAGATGCTGCTTTTTCCAAACGGTTCATTACAGCGAGCCCAAGACCCTCACGCGGATACGTTTCCGCTAAAATAAACTGAATCTGCTCCTCATCAAATCGGCGTAAGTCCGTATACAAATCCTGAGCTACTTCCTCCAATGATGCCAATGAACCACATTGAAGCGTTACATCTACTAGAGCATGATTATCCCAGTGGTTAAGATGTTCCCTAGGTACCATAACCCCTGTTGTTAATCCTTGTTCTTTTGCTTCTTTTAAAAGCTCCAGCATTTTTGCTCTCACTTTATCTTCTTGACCAGATACTAACCATAAATCTCCTTTAGGAGCATAATGCTTATATTTCATTCCAGGCGAGATGGGTTGTTCCTTTTCCTCCGTTAAGAAAGCTGGATCAATTGCCACCTCTCCGATTACACGCTCAATCTGCTCCACAGTAATACCGCCTGGTCGATGAATCATCG
The DNA here is from genome assembly GCF_001645205.1 of Brevibacillus sp. SKDU10. Classification (NCBI taxonomy): domain Bacteria; kingdom Bacillati; phylum Bacillota; class Bacilli; order Caryophanales; family Paenibacillaceae; genus Brevibacillus; species Brevibacillus sp. SKDU10. The sequence goes on from NZ_LSSO01000013.1 coordinate 132,407, forward strand.
GCGGTTCCACTGTCATGTCTATTGTCGTAGATTCCACACCTACACCTGTGCTTCCTCCGTCCACAATCCCTGAGATTCTTCCAGCTAAATCCTCTAGGACATGCTGAGCCGTAGTAGGGCTTGGACGTCCAGAGCGGTTTGCGCTTGGTGCTGCTATTGGAACATGCGCCTGTTTAATCAATTCTAACGCAACAGGATGATCAGGCATGCGTACTCCCACTGTAGATAATCCAGCCGTTACTTTGGAGGCGATTCCTGCTTTCTTGGGTAGAAACATTGTAAGTGGACCTGGCCAAAATGCCTCCATCAACTGTCTTGCTTTTGCAGGGATGTCAGTGGCCACAGTGTCTAGTTGTGATTTTTCACCAATATGGACGATCAGTGGATTATCACTCGGTCTACCCTTAGCAACGAAGATTTTTTCCACAGCCTCATCAGACAAAGCGTTCGCCCCTAGCCCATAAACCGTTTCGGTAGGAAACGCAACAAGCTCTCCTGATTCGACAAGTTTTGCTGCATCCACAAGATGTGCACAACTTTTTTGTTCTTCCACATTCTTATCCACAACCCAAACCTTTGTCAGTATATTCTGTTCCATCCGATAAACCCTTTCTTATTCGTTATTCGTGCTCGCTTCGCTTCCATAGTATATGTTTTTCGAAAAAAGTTTTCAACAGGCTGTGGGTAACCTGTGGATAAAACTATTGATTTTTGTGACTTTTCTATTAAAAAAAGCCTATCCGCATAAGACAGGCTTGAGGGGGAGCAATGTTATTTCCCAGTTTAAAACCAGGAGCGAAGTTTGTCCCATAGAAAGGAGCGTACTTCGACTTTAGAAGCTTGTTTATTAGGTAAAATAGCCGGTGTATCAATATTCTCCGTCATTTCTTTCTGTACAATACCTGTATCTTTTTCGTTGTAATAATCGGAATTTTCTTTGTTTAATCGCAGTTGCAAGTCTTTATTTCCCACTGTATCGTGTTCAGGTTCTTCCACTTGTGTTGCTTCTTCCACAGCATCCGAAAAGTTATCCACAGTTTCTTCCCTTTTCGCAATTCCGTCCCCATTCGATAAATCAATAAAGCATAGCGGAGGAAATAAGACACACCACCAATTTTGTCCTTCTGCTTTCCCAATGCGTACACGCAGAGCTTCATAATCACCCGCAGGATAAATATAGGAACCGTATTGCTTGGTAGGAAATTCAACTCGTCCAAAATATACCTCTGCCGGATAGGAATAGCCTCGATCAGCGATTGTTTTATCCACAATTTTTTTAATCTCATTCATATGATCAGCTACAAGTAGACGAGCTTGGTCATAACTATGAATCTCTTTTATCCATTTGTTCATTTCAGCAATAATCGCATCACGCACTTCACGTTTCAGCCATTGATCCTCGATGGAGTCACTATTTGCTAATATACGCAGCCGAATAGATTCTTGTGGAATCGGACCATTGTTATGTATATTTGCTGATGCCATTTGTCCTTCCCAGCTCATTAACGCGATCATTAAACCAAATAAGATAAAAAAGAACCGTTTCATCATAACCAACTCTCCCCTCATGTACTGTTTCTCTAATAAACAGTATGGACACAAAGAGCCGATGATAAACCCGGTTCTATAAACTATTTTTAATTGTGTAGTCGATAGCCGACAATAATCCGATCAATCCCTGCCAAATCAGGATAAATGAATACTTCGTCCATGGCGCCTGATTCCTTCATCAGTTGAGCTACCGTATCCGCCTGATATATCCCTACTTCAAAAGCAACCAGTCCTGTCGGTGCCAGAAATTGCGGCAATGCTTCACATATTCTGCGATAGAAAATATAGCCGTCCGCTCCACCATCAAGAGCTAAACGCGGTTCATAGCCAAGAACCTCTCTGTCTAATTCGTCTACATCCGTACTTGGAATATAGGGCGGGTTAGACACGATGATATCCACACGCTCACCCGTTTCCAGAATTGGCTCAACTAAATCGCCTTGTATAAAACGAACTCTTTTTTCTACATCTAATCGCTCAGCATTTTGCTTGGCAATCGCAATAGCATCCAAAGAAATATCCACAGTTGTTAGTTGCCAATTTGGCTTCTCCGCTGCCAGCGTTAACGTAATTGCTCCACTGCCCGTTCCAAAATCTACAACAGATAAGGGCTGTTCTGCACTCCAAATTCGTTGGGAATGCAAGAGAACCTGTTCTATTAACAATTCTGTTTCTGGACGCGGAATCAATACACCTGGAGCTACAATAAAATCACGTCCATAAAAATTTTGTTCCCCCAAGATGTACTGAATCGGTTCATGAGCAGCTCTTCGCTTAAGCAACATTCGAATAGAAGCTATCTCTTCCTCTTTAATCGGATCAGGCATAGATGCTAAGAAGCTCGCCCGATTCATCTTGAGTACATGACGAATCATTAATTCAGCTTCAAACCGCGGGTCCTTTGTTCCGGCTTCTTCTAAAAAGGAAGAAGCCCAAAGCAGGGCTTCTCTTACATTATTTATCGAATCCATCTTATGCGCTGGCATCGTTTTTCATTAGCTCCGTTTGCTCGTGCATAATGAGATTATCAATAATTTCATCCATATCTCCATCGAGGATACTTTCCAGACGATGAAGCGTCAAACCAATGCGGTGATCCGTTACGCGACTTTGCGGGAAGTTATAGGTACGAATACGCTCACTGCGGTCACCAGTACCTACTAAGGATTTACGGTTCGCATCAATTTCAGCGTTCGCTTGTTGACGATAGAAATCAGACAAACGAGCACGGAGAATTTTTAATGCTTTATCCTTATTGGAATGCTGAGACTTCTCATCCTGACAAGATACCATGATACCAGTCGGTAAGTGAGTAACACGCACCGCTGATTTGGTAGTATTAACAGACTGTCCACCCGCACCGCTAGAACAGAACGTGTCAATACGGATATCTTTATCACTAATTTCCACGTCTACTTCTTCAACTTCAGGTAATACCAGAACGGTAGCTGTGGACGTATGAATACGACCGCCAGACTCTGTAGACGGTATGCGTTGTACACGATGTGCGCCGCTCTCAAATTTAAGCTTGCTGTAAGCACCTCTACCATTTACAGCAAACACGATTTCTTTAAAGCCACCAATATCAGTTTCATTCGCTTCCATCACGTCAATTTTAAAACCATGACGCTCTGCAAAACGAGTGTACATTCGGTATAAGCTTGAAGCAAATAAAGCCGCTTCATCTCCACCTGCGGCACCACGAATTTCAACAATAACGTTTTTATCATCATTCGGGTCTTTTGGCAGTAGTAAGATTTTCAGACGATTCTCCAGCTCTTCCTTACTTTTGGACAGCTCAGCGATTTCCATTTTAACCATTTCACGCATCTCGTCGTCCAATTTTTCTTCAAACATAGCCTTAGAATCGTCAAGTTGAGTAAGAACAGATTTATATTCACGGTACGCGGTGACCATATCTTCCAAAGAGGATTGTTCTTTGGAGAGTTCACGTAGCTTTTTTGTATCACTAATTACGTCGGGGTCACACAAAAGGTTTGTAACTTCTTCGTAACGCTCTTCAACAGCAGATAGGCGTTTAAACATAGCTTCTCACCCCATTTTTCCCAATTTCCTGTAAGCTTTTTGTATATAAGCTATAAATCAATGCATAACATCAAAATTATAGTAGATTTCGCTTTGAAAGTCAAAGGATTTAGCTATCCATTATATGCATCACAGAAAGAAAAACTCGGCTTACATACCGAGTTTTTTCCCCTTTCCTATCAATGATGCCCATCGTAGGAAGTGACATGAAAATCGTAGCGTCTGCTCTTTTTATGTAGGGCATCTATGACATGATGCTCAATCTTTCGAGCTTCTGCTGCTGTTACATTCGGCTTAAGATCAAGCGTGACATACACGTCTTTTTCGCGGATCGAGACACGCGCATTTTCTACACCTTGAACCTTCTTTGCTTCTTGTTCCATTTCCTTAAGCAATGGAAGAGTTGCCTTTTGTTCGCCCATAGCCTTGTAAGGCTTTTGCTCTTTGGGAACGCGCTGCAGGTTCTGCTGCTGTCGCATCGCTTGATGAATAGCTTGCTTTTGTTCCTGCTGCTGTACCTTAGGCTGAGTAGTTGAAGCACACCCGCCTATCATCATCCCTAAAGTGACAGTAAGTAAGATTTTACTTGAGAATAGGCTTGTCCCATTATTGTTTTTTTGCATCAAAAAAGCCACCTCCCGCTTTGCCTAGTGTGTGCAAGCACACTCACACCCATGCAAAAAAAGAGATAGCTCTCATATCATTTGTTGTTACTTACCATTATCGGAGTCAACAGACAAGGTTTTAGGAATTCCAGGCGGCTGATAGTAGTGTCTACGGCAAACGCTACTATAGGTTTCCTCTCCACCTATTTGAATGGTTTCCCCTGTGTATACTGGTTTACCTTGCTGGAATTTTAAAATATGTGTCGCCTTTTTATTACAGAAAACACAGACCGTTTTAATTTCCTCAATCTTATCGGCTTCACAGAGCAAAGCCTGACTGCCAGCAAATAATTGATTTTTAAAGTCTTTTAGCAGTCCATACACGATTACAGGAATATTTAATTCATCCACAATTCTCGCAAGCTGTCTAACGTGTTCTTCCGCTAAAAACTGCCCCTCATCTACTAGCACACAGTGAGGCTTCTCTTGCTCTTCCTTCACAACCCGATACAGATCAGTGGCATTCTGAATCGGAAATGCCTCTCGTGAAATCCCGACTCTGGACGCTACCATCCCTACACCATAACGGTTATCAATTTCCGGTGTGAATACCATTACCTTCTTGCCGGATTGTTCATAGTTATGTGCTACTGTAAGCAATTGAATAGATTTGGATGCGTTCATTGCACCATATCGAAAATACAATTGAGCCACTCCGCATTCTCCCTCTGTCGCCATTCTTTTCTTCATTTCCGTTCCAAGCAACTGTAACATCATATCACTTTATGAGAGGAACGCCAATGGAGAGTCACCCAATATATTAAAATCAACCTCGAAAGTCACACTCCTCTTGTGAATAAAAGCTCGATAGCAACAACAAGACCAGGTAGAATGCTTTCCACCTGGTCTTTGTTTTTTTCCTATAATTAGGAAAGATTGTATTTGCGTTTGAAACGATCTACACGGCCGCCAGCATCGATAAACTTTTGTTTACCAGTGTAAAACGGATGGCAAGCGGAGCAAACCTCTACGCGAAGGACATCTTTTACAGAGCCGGATTCGAACTCATTGCCACATGCGCAAGTTACTTTAACCGTTTTGTAGTTTGGATGAATACCTGATTTCATCTCTATGCACCTCTTTCCGCCCTGAATCGTTTGCCGAATCAGAGTTATATAAACACATAAGTGAATAGTATCACGTCTATGTTTCTATTGCAACCATCCTAACTTGATTGGAAGGAAAAGTCTAATTCCTATTTTTTCAGCCTGCGCTGGTTCTCAGGCGGGACATGCGTAAATGATCCAATCACCACATCAGGTAATTCCTGTTGATAGATTTCAATCGCCTGCTTCATACCAAATATTTCTCCTTGGGCTTTTGGAATCATAGCTAAATAGCTTTCCGGATCAATATTTAGATTACGCAATTGAATTAACTTAATGCCTGTTCGCTTGATAAATTCAATCATCGCTTCCATCTCTTCTTCCCTGTCAAATACACCCGGGAAGCACAGATAGTTAATGGATGTGTATACACCTTGGCTTGCAGCGTACTCAGCAGAGCGTGCTACATTTTCAAGCGAGTAGCCACGCGGCCGGTAATAAGCGTTGTAATGCTCCTCAATTGCACTGATGGTACTAATTCGCATCAGATCAAGACCTGCATCAACAATTCCTCTAATATGATCGGTCAATCCAGCATTTGTATTAATATTGATGTAGCCCATGTTCGTGCGCTCACGAACGCGTCGCATTGCAGGAATAATAATCGACGCCATAGTAGAAGGCTCTCCTTCGCACCCTTGTCCAAAACTAATGATGCTGTCTGGGGTTTGCAGGTGATGTAACATTACCTCTACTAGCTCGTCCTCCGTCGGCCTGAAATTCATACGGGTCTGAGGAGAAGGGAAGCCACTGTCATCAGGTTGCTCCGAAATACAGCCGTAGCAACCAGCATTACAGGTTTTAGATACGGGTAAGCTGCCTTCCCAACGATGGAAAAAGTTGTTGGACGCAGTCAAACACTCATATTCTAGTGCACAGTGAGATAAGTGTTGTAAAATTCTATTTTCCGGAAATTGCTTCAGAGTAGCGTCCACTTTACCGCGTAGCTCTTCCATTGGAAAATTATCTGGGTTCCAATTATGTGGTTCATCACTTTTTCGAGCAGCCACCCAAAAGGCATCGTCCTTCCATACGACCGCCGTGTAACCAAATAGAGGAAACTTACTCTCTTTGTTCGTTTTGATGTAACCAGGAAGTAATAAGCGTGTAAAACCTTGCGGGATCAACGCTCCTACCGCAGTATAACCATCCAGCTTAATCATTTCACCCGTGTCCTCATCCATACCTACTGGAACCGTATCAGGCAAACTAACCAATGTTGAGCCCTCTGGCAGAGGAATCAATTCTTCCTCAAGGATCTCCGTCAGGATGTCACCGTTTCTAGCAATCGCCAGAACAGCTTGATGGTCATACACCTGGCCTTTTTTATCCGCATACACCAAATACATGAATTACATCCGCCTCTCTTTTCTGCTGGAGACAATTGTAGCGTATTGAGAGAGCATTGTAAACGTGGAGACTACTTCCGTAAATAGCGCATTGGGTTAAGCGGAATGTCGTCCTGTCTTACTTCAAAATGAAGATGGTAGTCAGTAGAATCCCCTGTTTTTCCCATAAAGCCAAGCACATCACCTTGATGCACATACTGCCCCGCTACAACATTAATCTTGCGCATGTGCGCATAAAAGGTTTGCAGTCCATTACCATGATCCAACACTACCATTCGTCCGTATCCGCTACGAATTGCCCCAGCCTCTGCTACGAATCCCTCTTTTGCTGCCATAATAGGTGTATTGCCTCGCCGTTCATTCCATAAATCTACACCTTTATGCATTTTACCCCATCGCGATCCAAAATCGCTTGTTACAGTCGGTGCTGGAATCGGCCACTCCATTACACGGTTTAGATTTATGCTTCTACTAGCTACCTGCGCCATTTGTCTTCGCATATCAACAGTTCCTGCTAATGCAGATCCACTAGCTTCTACTGGGATCATTAAACGTTGTCCCTGATACAGACAATCTGGAATCGCCTTGAGCAAGGGATTGTGATTTATAATTTCATCTTTGGATACCTGATATCTGCGGGCAATGAGCTCTAACGACTCACCAGCCTCTACCGTGTGGGTCATCTCTTTGGTATTGATCACTAGCTTCATCCCAATTCCCACCATATTAGGATTCCTCAGTTTATTATCCTGAATCAATTGTTGTAACGTAATCCCAAATTGTTCTGATATACGCGAGAGCGTGTCCCCTTTTTGAACGGTGTACGAAGCGATGGCACGCTTGCTTTTGGCTACTTTATTATTGATATCAATTGACGAGTACGGATTAAACACCTCAAACAAAGCCTGCTCCACGACAGCCTGTTTTGCTTCTCCACTACTTTTCCACTCCGTCATAAGTGTTGGGTGATTGGCATCCATCCGGGTAACCTCCCCTCATGTGCATATGACTATCCTATGCGCCAATCTAAAAAAAATGACGGGGGATTAACCCGCCGTCGTCGATGTTGTATATGTTTTTCCCTTTGATGTCTTTGCAGGGCTGATGCTATCAAGACCTTGCAAGAATTCCTCGTTTGTTTTAGAATCACCTAATTTTTTCAAGAAAGTTTCCACAAAATCATGACTTTCGTTCATGTTCTTACGAATTAGCCACAGCTTATCCAATTCTTCTTTGGACAAAAGCATTTCCTCTCGGCGTGTACCAGATCGTCTAATATCAATAGCTGGGAATATCCGGCGCTCTGCCAATTTACGATCCAAATGCAGCTCCATATTGCCTGTCCCTTTAAATTCTTCATAAATAACATCGTCCATACGAGATCCCGTCTCTACCAAAGCTGTAGCCAAAATAGTTAAGCTACCACCCTCTTCAACATTGCGAGCGGAACCAAAGAATCTTTTCGGACGATGGAAGGCAGCAGGATCAATACCACCTGACAGCGTACGACCGCTTGGCGGAATAACCAGATTATAAGCACGGGCCAAACGGGTAATGGAATCTAAGAGAATGACAACATCCTTCTTATGCTCTACTAAGCGTTTTGCTCGTTCCAAAACCAGCTCTGCAACTTTAATGTGGTTCTCCGGCACCTCGTCAAAGGTAGAAGCGATAACCTCGCCTTTAACAGAGCGTTGCATATCTGTTACTTCCTCTGGACGCTCATCAATAAGCAAAACAAATAGATGAATATCTGGGTTATTAGCAGAAATGCTATTGGCGATTTCTTTAAGCAGCATTGTTTTACCAGCCTTAGGAGGCGCTACAATCAATCCGCGCTGTCCAAGGCCAACAGGTGCTATCATATCCATCAACCGAACAGAAAGCTTAGTAGGTGACGTTTCCAACGCAAGTTTTTCTTGAGGATACAGCGGTGTTAAGGCGGGGAAATGTAGTCTTTCGGATGCCATCTCAGGGTCCTGACCGTTAACAGCTTCTACTTGCAATAATCCGAAGTAACGCTCTGTTTCCTTCGGCGCTCTCGCTTTTCCTGATACTAAATCTCCATTCCTTAGATCAAAACGTCGAATTTGGGACTGGGAAATATAAATATCTTCGGGGCTAGGTAAATAATTGATAGGGCGAAGGAAACCAAACCCTTCCGGTAAGATTTCCAACACGCCTTCCATAAACATAAGTCCATCTCGTTCAGCCTGAGCTCGTAATATGGCAAAAATTAATTCTTTCTTCTTAAGTTGTGAGTAATAAGGAATTTGAAAGTCTTTTGCCAACTTATACAAATCGGTTAATTTCTTTTCTTCTAATTCTGATAAAAGCACGTATTATTCCACCACTCTTTGCACTTTCTACTATTATTATTTCCTAAAAATTACCTATAATACTAACCCAGGTTTCTTTTCTAAGCGGTGGTTACCTTCAATGAAACGAATCGTTCCTGTTTTGGCCCTCATTACAACAGAATGTGTTGTCGCTCTCGTTCCCTGAAAACGAACGCCTCGCAGCAATTCTCCATCCGTAACACCCGTAGCTGCAAAAATGGCATCGTCTCCTTTAACCAACTGATCCATATGCAAAACCTGGTGCGGGTTGGTTAGACCCATCTTCAAACATCGTTGCAATTCTTCATCATTTTGAGGCAACAATTTGCCCTGAATTTCTCCACCTAAACACTTTAAAGCTACGGCTGCTAAAACCCCTTCAGGAGCTCCACCTGATCCAAATAGAATATCTACACCTGTATCAGGAAAGGCAGTATTAATTGCTGCCGCTACGTCTCCATCGGGAATTAATTTTATACGGGCTCCGGCTGCACGAATCTCTTCAATAACGCGACTATGCCGATCCCTATCCAGCACACAGGCGACCAAATCGCTCATATCTTTTCCATTTGCTAGAGCAACAGCTTTTAAATTATCACGTATTGGCGCATCAATGTCTACTTTCCCTACCGCATTGGGGCCTACTGCAATTTTTTCCATGTACATGTCAGGCGCATGCAACAAATTCCCTCTATCGGCAATCGCAATGACAGAGATAGCATTCCATGTACCTTTAGCTACAATGTTAGTCCCCTCAAGCGGATCGACTGCAACATCTACGAAAGGCGGCACACCCTGCCCTAATCTCTCCCCAATGTAGAGCATAGGCGCTTCATCCATTTCGCCTTCCCCAATAACTACAACACCATCCATAGGTATATTTTCAAATTCAGATCGCATCGCTTGTGTTGCTGCCCCATCTGCTTCATCCTTTTTACCTGTACCCATCCATCTTGCGGAAGCCAAGGCCGCCGCTTCCGTTACACGAACCAATTCAAGTGTGAGACTGCGCTCCATCTCGATTGTCCTCCTCATTTTTGTTCGGCTTTATACAGCTTTTCTCGCGTAACTCTGGCGCCAAGATTTTGAAGTTTCTGTACCAGATTTTCATAGCCTCTATCAATATGTTCAAGTCCCTCAACTTCTGTCGTTCCTTGTGCAAGTAAGCCTGCTATCACTAAAGCGGCTCCTGCGCGCAAATCAGAAGCTACTACTTTTGCCCCCATTAATGTAGAAGGTCCCTCAAGAACAGCGGATCGCCCTTCAATCTTTAGCGTTGCTCCCATACGTCTTAATTCATCGGCGTGACGGAACCTAGCACTATATATATTATCAGTGACAATACTTGTTCCTTTTGATTGTGTTAACAGTGTGGTCATAGGTTGTTGTAAGTCAGTAGGAAATCCAGGATATGGACTAGTTTTAATGTCGACTGCACGATAGTTTTTATGTCCGACAACCCGGATTGTATCGTCACCTTCGATTATTTCCACTCCTATTTCACGAAGCTTGGCTGTAACGGGCTCCATATGCTTCGATATAACATTTTCTAACGTCACATCTCCGCCGGTTGCAGCAGCAGCAATCATATATGTTCCTGCTTCGATACGGTCTGGTATTATAGTATGTCGGCAACCGCGCAATTTGTCTACACCTTGAATACGAATTACATCTGTTCCCGCGCCAGAAATCTTAGCACCCATATTGTTTAATAATGTAGCGACATCCACAATCTCTGGCTCATGTGCAGCGTTTTCAATTGTTGTGATTCCTTCCGCATAAACCGCTGCCAGCATGATGTTAATGGTAGCGCCTACACTTACTACATCCATATAAATACGTGCGCCCTTCAACCTCTCCGCACGAATAATCATAACACCTTTTCGATTTTCAACAACTGCACCAAGGGCTTCAAAGCCTTTTATATGCAAATCAACCGGTCTTGGTCCTAAATCACAGCCACCAGGCAATCCAATTTGGGCTTCCTTAAACTTGCCTAGTAGTGCGCCCCATAAGTAATAGGAAGCACGCAATTTTTTTACCTTACCATTAGGCATGAATGTTTCTCTAATAGGACGTCCATCAATTTCTATCCAATCGTCCTCAAACAAAACATCTGCGCCCATCTCCCGAAGGAGCTCTACATATACTTCCACATCCTCAATATGCGGTAAATTCTCAATGACAACTGGTCCATCAGCGAGAATCGCAGCGGGAATTAACGCCACAGCACTATTCTTCGCACCGCTAATCCCTACTTTTCCACACAGTGGGACTCCACCCTGTATTAGCAATTTATCCATACATTTAATCTCCCTAAATGATGTTCTTGCACCTATTCAGAATATACCCTCTATTGCAGTTAGTCTAGTCTTTCATGCTTTACAGTCTGTAATCAACCTTATGATTATTAAAATTTAATGGGCAAAAAGAGAAAACGAGGATGGAAGAGGTCATTACGGTAAAGAAGCACCTTCTCCACTGGAAAAGGTGCTCTTCGGTTTGGTTACTTTTGCATACTTTCCCAATCAGCAAGGAATTTCTCAATTCCGCTGCTTGTTAAGGGATGCTGCAAGAGTTGTTTAAATACTTTATGAGGAATGGTGGCAATATCCGCCCCAAGCTTTGCAGCCTCCGTCACATGTAGAGGGTGACGAATACTTGCTGCAATAATTTCCGTTTCTATGTCATGGACAGCAAAGATTTCTGTGATGTCTGCGATGAGTTGCATGCCGTCGTAACCAATATCATCCAGTCTGCCAAGGAACGGAGACACATAAGTAGCTCCTGCTCTTGCAGCCATCAATGCTTGGTTCGCGTTAAAAACTAATGTTACATTGGTTTTAATTTTGCGTTTTGAGAAAATCTTTACAGCTTTAAGTCCTTCTTCTGTCATCGGCACCTTAATGACGATGTTTTTTGATAGACTAGCCAGCTTTTCCCCTTCTTCGATCATACCTTTTGCATCAATGCTAATAACCTCTGCACTGATAGGACCATCTACAATATCAAGAATCTCTTTTAATGTTTCGATGAAATCGCGGCCTTCTTTAGCTACTAGAGACGGATTGGTGGTTACGCCGGATACGACTCCCCACTCATGAATCTCTCGAATTTCATCAACATTCGCTGTGTCTATGAAGAAACGCATGGGTACCCTCCTGAATTAGACGCGGTTATTACTTCCGAACAAACGAATTTTCTCGATAACAGTTTGCTTGATTGCCTCACGAGCAGGACCCATGTATTTACGAGGATCGATTTCGTTAGGTTTTTCAGCTAGCACTTTACGGATTGCTTCTGTGCAAGCAACTTGGTTTTCAGTGTTTACGTTGATTTTACCAGCACCGCTCAAGATAGCTTGACGGATCGCTTCGTCTGGTACACCAGATCCACCGTGCAATACGATTGGAGCATCGATGTTTTTCACCACTTGTTCGATAATATCGAAATGGATTTTTGGTTCACCTTTGTACATACCATGAGCAGTACCTACAGCAATAGCTAGGTAGTCAACTTTAGTCTCTTCCCAGAAACGAATTGCTTCTTCTGGTTTTGCCAAGCTAGCATCTTCTTCAGCTACTTGTAGATCGTCTTCTACTCCGCCAATTGTACCTAGCTCACCCTCAACAGATACGCCTACAGCGTGGGCAGCTTCTACAACTTGTTTAGTCAAACGGATGTTATCTTCGAAGGAATGGTGGGAACCATCGAACATAACAGAAGAGAATCCAGCTTGGATACATTTCATAACAACATCAAAGTTGCTACCATGATCCAAGTGTAGTGCAATTGGTACGCCAGCAGTTTTAGCAGCGGCTTTAGCCATTGCTACTGTATACTCAATACCCATATAACGCATAGCACCTTCGGAAACTCCGAAAATTACAGGGGATTTCTCCTCTTTTGCTGCTTCGGTAATTGCCTGCGTAAATTCTAGGTTGTTCAAATTGAATTGTCCAACAGCATACTTATTTTTCTTTGCGTCCTCAATAAAGGCGGTCATAGGTACTAATTGCATTTCGGTATGTCCTCCTAATCCTAACTCTCTGTATTTCACTACTTGCAATACGGGGTTATTATACCACAACGACGCCTTTATTAACAGAGAACTTGTGACTAACTGACTAATTGTTGATTGACTACACAGCGCAACTCATCAATATCAAAAGGTTTGGTAAAATGAGTAAGCGCTCCCAGTTGTGTGGCTTCCTTGATCATATCTAATTCTCCATACGCGGTCATCATAATGACTTTAATATCTTTGTTTATCTTTTTAATGTGTTTTAAAATTTCTATACCGTCCATTCCGGGAATCTTCATATCTAAAATCACGAGATCTGGAGACTCATTTTCGACGATTTCGAGTGCTTGCTTGCCGTTAGCCGCCTGGAAAGTGCAGTATCCTTCCTTACCCAATACCTCATACAGTAGGATGCGGATGCCGTACTGGTCATCCACGACTAGTACCTTCTTGTCCTGCATATTGCTTCCCCCTCGTTCCTTTGCTTGTAATTACTAAAATACGCCTTGCCGATCGGAAATCCTGCCACATTCCATCTTTATTTTTCCAGTAGCTTGTAGCAAGGCTTTAAATTACATAAATCCCCATAATTTCGTTACTTTTAACATTGCTCACTGTTTTGTCATGATGGAAGCTCTTCTCTTGCCACAGCAGGCTTTCTAGCTTGTAACAAAAAAAGACTGTCGAGAAACTCGACAGCCTTTGGCTATTTTTAAGCGATTGGTATTCTTTCTTTATTATTGATGAGAGTGCAAAGCAGCTTTCACGAATTCACGGAATAACGGCTGAGGACGATTCGGACGAGAAGTAAATTCCGGATGGAACTGCGCTGCTAAGAACCATGGATGATCCTTTAACTCAACCATCTCTACTAATTTACCGTCTGGTGTCGTACCGGAAATCACCAAGCCTGCTCTTTCGAGTTGATCACGGTATTCATTATTTACTTCATAACGATGACGGTGGCGCTCATAAATCAATGTGCTGCCATAAGCTTGTGCTGCCATTGTACCTTCTTTTGCTTTAGTTGGTCCAAGGCCAAGACGCATAGTTCCGCCTTTATCCTCAATATCCTTCTGTTCAGGCAATAGATCAATAACAGGATAGCTAGTGGAAGGATCAATTTCTGAGCTGTTCGCACCAGCTAGGTTTAGCATATGACGAGCATATTCAATAACTGCCACTTGCATTCCTAAGCAAATTCCAAAGAACGGAACCTTATTCTCACGTGCGAAGCGGGTTGCAGCAATCTTCCCTTCAATTCCACGATCCCCAAAACCACCTGGAACTAAGATGCCATGAACATCTCCTAAAACTTCAGCTACATTTTCATCTGTAACCTCTTCAGAATTAACCCATTTGATTTCAATATCGGTATCATTAGCAAACCCGGCATGGTAAAGTGCTTCAGCTACTGACAGGTAAGCGTCATGCAGCTCAACATATTTACCTACAATCGCAATACGGGTGCTATGCTGTAAGCTCTTCACCTTGTCAACAAGTGCACTCCACTCCGTCATATCTGCCTGAGGGCAAGTCAGTCCAAAGTGTTTGCATACATAATCATCTAAGCCTTGCTCTTGCAGCATTAGTGGCACTTCATACAACGTATCTGCATCGCGGCACTCAATTACAGCATTTTTATCAATATCGCAGAATAGAGCAAGCTTGTCCTTCATATCTTGAGACAGCGGCTGTTCTGTTCTCGTGACGATCACATTTGGCTGAATTCCCAAGCTACGTAATTCTTTTACACTATGCTGCGTTGGCTTTGTTTTCATTTCACCGGCTGCACGAATGTACGGAATCAAGGTTACGTGGATATACATAACGTTAGAGACGCCTACATCACTCTTGATTTGGCGAATTGCTTCAAGGAAAGGTAAGCTCTCGATGTCCCCTACTGTTCCACCAATTTCCGTGATAACAACATCTGCATTCGTTTCACGACCAGCACGGAATACTCGCTCTTTAATTTCATTTGTGATATGCGGAATAACTTGTACAGTTCCACCCAAGTAATCTCCACGACGTTCTTTACTAATAACACTAGAATAAATCTTACCGGTTGTTACATTGGAATTAGCGCTTAGGTTAATATCAATAAAACGCTCATAGTGGCCAAGATCCAAATCGGTTTCTGCACCATCATCCGTTACAAAAACCTCACCATGTTGAAATGGACTCATTGTTCCTGGGTCAACATTGATATATGGATCAAATTTTTGAATAGTAACCTTGCATCCTCTGTTTTTAAGCAACCGTCCTAGTGAAGCAGCTGTAATCCCTTTACCTAGCGAGGAAACGACCCCACCTGTAACAAATATATACTTCGCCATATCGCCTACGTCCCCTCTTTTCCCTTATTTCAACATTTTTGATGAACAGTTATTAAGTAGGGTGCTACAAAAAGAAAAAACAAAAGCGGGGTCCTATCTCAACATCTCTGCTGAATAGGGGCGCTTTTGTTTGTTATTCTTTCATATATGACAAATCTTCATGTGAAGCCCAAAAAGTATTTTATAATGGGCTGAAATGAAAGTCAAGGACAAAGTCGTTAAAGCCGATAGATCCTTACTTATCAAAATCAGGATCTTCTTCGTCTTCTTCCTCGGTTTCTTCGTCATCTTCAAAAAGATCCTCATCTTCTAGATCTTCATCGTCCTCATCGATGTCTTCAATGTCATCCTCTGATTCAACATCGTCCTCATCAGCAAATTCTTCACCTTCATCTTCCTCTTCATACAGGGAGATATCATCTTCCTCTTCAAATACTTCAGCAACATCATCGTCTTCCATATCGAAGTCTTCAAAGTCGTCAACAACAGCAGATTTTTTCTTTTTAACTCCGCCTTCTTGGCTCTCTTCAACTGCTTCCGTTGCATACCAACGTTTTAATCCCCATGTATTCTCGCCAATACATACAAAACGACCATCAATATTTACTTCTGTATACACTTGAGCAATGACAGCCATCAATTGCTCTTCTGTCAGATTACGCAAGATAGCAATTTCATTCATAAGTTCACGGAAATTATAAGGGCGGTTTGTTTCTCTTAGGATTTCATAAGCGATATCAACCATCGCCATCTCTTGCAACTTCTCTTCATTATATTGCTGAAGTAATTTACTCAAGCAAGGCACGTCCTTTCAAACAAAACTTGGCTATCATACAGTATTCCCTATTTTATCCGAAAATGCAAGTGATTCAAACCCTGCAGAAAGAAAAGCTTTTTTCAGCTCTATATCTTACCTGTAACCCTTGTCTTGCTGGCATTATGTTTCACGCTACGATTCCTCCCAAGCTGCCTTGCTGAGAGCTTACAAAAAAGCGGGAATTGCTTGGGCCTTTGTCACAAATAGACGTCTTTAAAATGGCAAACGAATGAAGCAACAGAAATACCCCAGAGGAAATGTTACCTGCTGGGGTATAATCCATCTTACATATTACGTCGATATTGTCCTCCCACTTCATACAATGCTGCTGTAATTTGACCAAGAGAAGCCACTTTAACCGACTCCATCAATTCAGCGAATATATTTCCGCCTGTTAACGCAACCTCCTGTAGCTTTTTCAATGCCTCAGGAATCTGTTGAGCATGTCTTTGCTGGAAGGCACGCACATTATCGATTTGTTGTTGTTTTTCTGCATCTGTAGCCCTTGCAAGCTCAATTTCATAGTCATCCTCAGAAGCGTTTGGATTTAGGAAGGTATTAACTCCAATGATCGGCAAATCTCCAGAATGTTTCCGCATCTCATAATACATCGACTCATCCTGAATTTTTCCTCTTTGATATTGTGTTTCCATGGCTCCGAGGACCCCACCGCGTATACTTAACCGTTCAAATTCCTGCAATACAGCTTCTTCTACTAAGTCAGTCAGTTCTTCAATGATAAAAGCACCCTGCAACGGGTTTTCATTTTTGGCCAACCCTAATTCTTTATTAATAATCATTTGGATGGCCATTGCCCTGCGCACTGAATTTTCGGTAGGTGTGGTGATGGCTTCATCATAAGCATTGGTGTGCAAAGAATTGCAGTTATCGTAAATGGCAATCAGAGCTTGTAGCGTAGTACGTATATCATTAAAGTCCATTTCTTGGGCATGAAGAGAACGCCCGGATGTTTGGATGTGATACTTTAGCTTTTGGCTACGCTCATTAGCACCATAACGATTCTTCATAGTGATTGCCCAAATCCTGCGTGCTACCCGTCCTATTACCGTATATTCAGGATCAAGTCCATTAGAAAAGAAGAAGGACAAATTATGCGCAAATTCGTCAATTTTCATGCCACGGCTTAAATAATACTCTACATAAGTAAATCCATTGGCAAGGGTAAAAGCTAATTGTGTAATCGGGTTCGCTCCTGCTTCAGCTATATGATAGCCTGAGATAGAAACCGAATAGTAATTACGCACTTTATTTTCAATAAAATAGGCCTGGATATCTCCCATCATGCGAAGTGCGAACTCCGTAGAGAAAATGCAGGTGTTTTGCCCCTGATCTTCTTTTAAAATATCAGCTTGCACTGTTCCCCGTACGTTTGATAAGGTATAGGCTTTTATTTGCAAATATTCTTCTTTAGAAGGTTGGCGCCCTTCTCTTTCGACGAAATTCTCTACCTGCTGTTCGATAGCCGTATTTAAAAACATAGCCAAAATCATTGGTGCAGGTCCGTTGATTGTCATGGAAACAGAAGTGGAAGGGGCACAAAGATCAAAGCCCGCATACAGCTTTTTCATATCATCCAACGTACATACACTCACCCCGCTGGTTCCGATCTTCCCATAAATGTCAGGTCGCTCGTGAGGGTCTTGACCATATAAGGTCACACTATCAAATGCTGTGCTTAACCGTTTTGCATCATCATTTTTAGATAGGAAATGGAATCGTTTGTTAGTGCGCTCTGGCGATCCTTCTCCTGCAAATTGTCTGCGCGGATCTTCTCCCTCCCTTTTAAAGGGAAAAACACCCGCCGTATAGGGAAATTCCCCTGGGACATTCTCTTTCATCGCCCAAGATAGTAAATCCCCCCACTCATGGAAGGCTGGTGTGCTAATCTTGGGAATCCGTGATCCCGAAAGTGATATAGAAAATAGCTTTGTCACTATTTCCTTATCGCGAATCTTCGTGATGAACTGATCCTGTTTATACAATTCCTTCTGTTTGGGCCAGTTTTCCAACCATTTTTTTAATTCGGGATGCAATTTTTCTTCAAATTCTGCAATTTGAGAGGTTAATTGAGCAAGCACGGCTTCGTCTGCACCCTGCTCTGCTAATACTTTGTATGCTCCATTTAGCTGATACAGTTTACGTGCATAACCTGCCTGCTCTTGACTAAACTTGTGATAATTCCGCACCGTATTAGCTATGTCCTGAAGATACGTAATTTTTTCAGACGGGATAAGCGGCGGTTTATGGGCTAAAACGGGCGTCGGGTCTAGATGCTCAACGTCCCAGTCAAGCTGTTTTTTCTGAACGATCGCTCGCATCAGAGCCGCAAAAAGAGCATTGGTTCCTGGATCGTTAAATTGACTTGCAATCGTGCCATAAATCGGTAGCTGTTCATCTTCTACGTCAAATAATTGATGATTGCGACGGTACTGCTTTCTCACTTCTCGTAAAGCATCCTCTGAGCCTTTACGCTCAAATTTATTAATGGACACCAAATCAGCAAAATCAAGCATATCAATTTTTTCCAGCTGAGAAGGCGCACCGAATTCACTCGTCATCACATACAGTGATAAATCACAAAGCTCACTAATGCGAGCATCCCCTTGTCCAATCCCGCTTGTTTCCACAATGACTAAATCAAAGCATGCTGCCTTAGCTACCTGAATCGCATCTTGCAAGGCAAGAGACAGCTCTGATCCAGATTGTCTAGTCGCTAAACTACGCATATAAACACGGGATGTGTTATTTGCGTTCATTCGAATGCGGTCACCTAGAAGAGCACCGCCTGTTTTCTGTTTAGACGGATCTATCGACAGAATAGCAATGGTTTTGTCAGGGTACGTATATAAAAAACGACGAACTAATTCATCTGTTAACGAGCTTTTCCCTGCTCCACCTGTTCCTGTAATACCCACGACAGGCACATTGCTAGTGAAACCAGCTAGCGTATCTCTAACCTGAGTGAACCATTTCTTATCAGTCACATCATACTCTGCCAGTGTAATCAGACGAGCAACCGCTTGAATATTCTTTTCCTGTAACGACTCCACTTCCGCTTGCAGGGAGGCTACTGTCGGAAAGTCACATTCTCGAATCATCAGGTTAATCATGCCTTGAAGCCCTAGTTCCCTGCCGTCATCTGGTGAAAACAGCTTAGCTACACCATATTCTTCCAATTCGCGAATTTCACGGGGGACGATAACGCCTCCGCCTCCGCCATACACGCGAATATGATCGGCACCACGTTCTTTTAGCAAATCAATGATATATTTAAAAAACTCGACATGCCCGCCTTGATATGAGCTAATGGCGATTCCCTGCACATCCTCCTGAATGGCAGCATCGACAATCTCCATGACAGAGCGGTTGTGACCTAGATGAATCACTTCCGCTCCAGAGGATTGCAAAATTCGACGCATAATATTTATGGAAGCATCATGTCCGTCATAGAGACTCGCTGCTGTTACAAAACGTACTTTATTTGTCGGACGATAGACCTCTGTTATCATTTTGACAGCCTCCCCTTATCTATGGGATGGCTCTATTCGTGTCCGCTGATATCCCGCAGAAGCAATTCAGTCTGTTTCTCGATGTATTCGTCCAAGGTATAGCTTTTGCCAAGTGTCCAGCGTCGGAACACCCACATTTCCGCTAGTACCATGATGTTGTTAGCCATAAGCTTCACATAGCGCTCATCAGTCCGAATGGAACCATCTTCCATTCCCTTATGCAGAATCTCTTCAAAAATCCCTGTGATAGACTCTTCTCGACGTAACACATACGTCATCGCTTCATGTGGCAACGACTTGGTTTCTTGATAGATTAATAGCACACGATCGTTCACCTGATCCATAACGCGAATTAGGCCTTTCAACGCGAGCTTAAGGCTTTTGAGACCAGAACCATTGTAGGTAATCGCTTCACGCAGTCTTTCTTCCATTTCATTATGAATAGAGTCGCAAACCAAATATAAAATATCCTCTTTGGACTCAATGTACTCATATAGCGTTCCAATGCTAAAGCCAGAGGCACGAGCAATTTCCCGCGTAGTCGTTTTGTGGAAACCTTTGTGTATAAATAGGTCAACGGCCGCTTCAATAATTTGTTCACGCCGTTTTTCGATTAGTTTTGGGTCCTTCACCAAGGACGGGATTACTTTCTTACGTTCTTGCACCGAAATAAGCCACCTTTCACCAATTTGACTAAACGTCTCTGGTTTCTCCCCATTATACTAATCCACAATTTATGCTACAATCCTCTTTTTGCGGCTAATCGTGCCAGACTTGTAACAAAAACGCCCTCATAAGTTATCGTTGTAAAAAAATACGTACCATTTTTTCTGCTGCGTGATAAGGGTCTACCTTTCTGTTCGCTACCTCAACTAGCTCGTCAGCAAATGCTCCCTGTTCCATTCTTTGCAGCATGACACGAGAAAGATTTTGGTTCACTAACTCTATTACCTCTTCGTGCAAATGATATGATCTGCGCTTCTCCCCTTCACCCGATTCCGTCAGAAACCTCTCATGTGCAAGAATAGCTTGCCACAAATCAGTTATCCCCACTCGGTCAGTTGCAATTGTACGAATAAGAGGAGGTTGCCAGCTTGCATCATGCTTTACAATCTCTATCATCTGTTCAATCTCTGTGAGTAATTTATCCAGACCAGGTAAATCTGCTTTGTTAATGACAAAAAGATCAGCAATTTCCATAATGCCAGCTTTAAATGCCTGAACAGTATCCCCACTTCCGGGATTCAGGACAACAGCGACTGTATCAACGATTTTCATAATATCCAGCTCAGACTGTCCAACCCCTACTGTCTCAACAATAATGACTTCACAGCCATATGCATCCAGCACACGTACTGCTTCTTTGGTATTGCGTGATAAACCACCTAAATTTCCTCGGGTTCCCATACTTCTGATAAAGACGCCTCGGTCAGGAGCATGATGCTGCATCCGAATGCGATCTCCTAACAGGGCTCCGCCGGTAAACGGACTAGTGGGGTCTACTGCAATGACCCCGACTGATATCTGCTGTGAACGCAAATAAGTAATCAATGCATCTACTAATGAACTTTTACCTGCTCCTGGGGAACCAGTTAATCCAATCAGTCGTGCCTTACCAGTATGGGGGAAAATTTCCTGTAGCACCTGCCCCTTTTCAGGGAAGCCATCTTCAATCCAGGTAATTGCTCTGGCAGCCGCGCGAACATCTCCTGCCAGTATTCGCTTGGTTATCGGATGCACGTAGGTCAGCTCCTACTCTTTTAACAGCAGGTTGCTAATAACCACGCGCTGTATTTCATTTGTTCCTTCATAAATCTGCGTAATTTTGGCATCACGCATAAATCTTTCTACTGGATATTCGCGCGTATAGCCATATCCTCCAAACACCTGCACCGCTTCTGTCGTTACTTGCATTGCAATGTCGCCGGCAAACACCTTGGACATAGCTGACGCTTTTCCATACGGCAGGCCCTTATCTTCTAACCAAGCCGCTTGATAGGTTAGCAATCGTGCCGCCTCAATCTGGGTAGCCATATCTGCCAATTTGAACTGAATGGCCTGCAATGCAGCAATCGGTTTGCCAAATTGAATGCGTTCCTTCGCGTAGCTTAGGGCATGTTCAAACGCACCCTGAGCAATTCCTAGCGCCTGAGCGGCAATACCATTTCGTCCACCGTCTAGTGTCATCATCGCAATTTTAAAGCCTTGCCCTTCTTCGCCTAAACGATTAGCTACCGGTACACGTACATCCTCCATAATCACTTCTAATGTGAGCGAGGAACGTATTCCTAGCTTTTTCTCCTTTTTCCCCATTGAGAAGCCAGGCATATCTTTTTCTAAAAGGAAGGCTGTTACACCCTTATGTTTTAAATCAGGATTCGTTACCGCAAAAACGATATAAATTTCAGCTTCGCCAGCATTTGTGATAAAAATTTTATTTCCATTAAGGATATAATGATCCCCATCCCGTACAGCGGTTGTACGCATTCCTGCTGAATCAGAGCCAGACCCCGCTTCAGTTAGACAGTATGCACCCAGTTTCTTACCTTCTGCAAGGGGACGTAGGAAGGTTTGTTTTTGCTCTTCTGTACCAAACTTATAGATCGGCCAGCTCGCTAAGGAGACGTGTGCAGAGAGGGTAACGCCAATAGATGCATCTACTCTTGATAGCTCTTCAACAGCAAGGACATAGCTTAGGTAGTCAGCTCCAGCCCCACCATATTTCTCATCCCACGGAATTCCCGTAAGCCCTAACTCTGCCATTTGTTCGAAGATAGAGCGGTCAAATCGCTCTTCTTCATCGCGTTCTGCCGCAGTTGGCGCTATGTGCTCCTCAGCGAATTCTCGAATCATTTTACGCAGCATTTCCTGTTCTTCATTTAGACGAAAGTCCATCTGTTCCACACTCCCTGCTTGTTGTTTTTCTATTTAGTAAGCAAATGCTTAGAAATGACTAGTTGTTGAATTTCTGATGTTCCTTCATAAATTTGCGTGATTTTTGCATCTCTGAACAAACGCTCTACTGGATATTCCCTTGTGTAGCCATATCCTCCAAAAATCTGCACTGCCTCTATCGCAGCTTTCATAGCAACATCCGAGGCAAACTTTTTCGCAACGGATGCTTCCAACCCGCATGGTTGACCCTCCTGGCGCAAAAAGGCTGCACGATATACAAGCAGTCGAGCAGCCTCCACCTTCGTAGCCATATCTGCCAGCTTAAAAGCCACCGCTTGCTGATTACCAATCGGAGAGCCAAATTGCTTACGTTCTCTCGCATATTGAATGGAATACTCTAAAGCAGCTTCAGCAATGCCCAAAGCTTGGGCCGCAATACCGATTCGCCCCACGTCCAGATTAGACAGAGCTACGGCGAAGCCTCTTCCTTCCTCGCCTAGTAGATTTTCTATCGGAACCATTGCATTCTCAAAAATAAGCTCTGTTGTATTGGAGCCATGAAGTCCCATCTTCTTTTCCTTTTTTCCCACCGTAAAGCCTGGTGTATTTTTTTCTACAATAAAAGCAGAAATTCCGCGGGTTCCTTGAGTAGCATCTGTCACGGCAAATGTTATGTACGTATCTGCTTCGCCGCCATTGGTTATAAAAATTTTGCTGCCATTTAATACGTAATGATCCCCTTGACGTATAGCAGAGGTACGAATACGTGCGGCATCGGAACCTGCTTGAGGCTCTGTCAGAGCAAATGCCCCCAAATATTCTCCACTTGCCAGCTTTGGAATATATTTTTTCTTTTGCTCCTCATTTCCGTAGTACAAAATAGGTGTCGTGCCTACTGAAGTGTGAACCGAGAGAATTACCCCTATAGTCGCACTTATTTTCGAAATCTCATGAATCGCAATTACATACGAAATAAAATCAGAATCAGAGCCGCCCCACTCTTCAGGTATTGGAATCCCCATTAAGCCTAGCTGTGCCATTTTTGTTAGCAATGGACGCGGAAATTCTTCCGTTTCTTCCATATGAGCAACAAATGGAGCAATTTCTTTTTTGGCAAAATCACTTACCATCTTTCGCATCATGAGCTGTTCTTCTGTAAAATGAAGCTCCATACACAAAATCCTTCCTTTTGTAAATTTCTCGTTGCCCCTACATATATGGCGCTCCATGCACGATCAGGTTAGGTGTACACATAGAATCCTCTTCCTGACTTGCGGCCTAACCAGCCAGCCTTCACATATTGGCGTAATAACGGACAAGGGCGATATTTGGAATCCCCAAATCCTTCATAAAGTACTTCCATAATGTAGAGACATGTATCCAATCCAATAAAATCAGCTAAGGTAATAGGTCCCATCGGATGATTCATGCCTAGCTTCATAATGTCATCCACTGCTTCTGGAGTAGCTACTCCTTCATACACACAATAAATAGCTTCATTAATCATTGGCATTAATACACGATTTGAGATAAAACCAGGGAAGTCTTTGCAGCTAACTGGTATTTTATCCAGCCGTTTTGCCAGTTCTTCGATTGTTTGATACACCTCGTCAGATGTTTGTAAGCCACGAATCATTTCCACTAGCTTCATCACAGGTACAGGATTCATAAAATGCATGCCGATGACCTGCTCAGGACGATTTGTAGCCGCTGCAATCTCTGTAATAGGCAAAGAGGAGGTATTGCTGGCTAGGATGGCATGCGGCTGACAAATCTCATCTAATTTTTTAAAAATTTCGGTTTTTACCTGCATATTTTCTACTACAGCTTCTATAACCACATCCGCATCCCTAGCATTTGTAAGCTCTGTGGACGTGGTTATCCGGGAGAGAATTTTTCCCTTGGTTTCTTCAGTCAGCTTGCCCTTTTCCACTTGCCTATTTAAATTTTTACCAATATTGCCTAAACCACGTTCAAGAAAAGACATAGATTGGTCATGTAAAATCACCCGAAATCCGGCATGTGCCGCCACCTGAGCAATTCCGCTCCCCATCTGCCCTGCGCCTATAACCATAATCGTTTGAATGCTCATGTACCCTGCTCCTTTTCTTTTGAAAAATGATGCAGCTTCGTTTAAAAAATCCTAAAATCCCCTATGAAATTGAAGTAGTTACTTATCTGGCTGGCTCAACACGTATTAAGATAGCATCTCCCTGAGCCGCTCCACTGCAAATCGCCGCTATGCCTAATCCACCGCCGCGTCGTTGTAATTCATGAATAAGCGTCATGATAATCCTTGCACCGCTTGCGCCGATTGGATGACCAAGCGCAATCGCACCGCCATTTACGTTCACCTTCTCTTCATCCCAGCCAACGATTTTTCCACTTGTAAGCGTGACCGCAGCGAATGCCTCGTTTACTTCAAATAAATCTATTTCTTCAAGGCTTTTTCCTGTCTTTTGCAGTAATTTCTGAATAGCAAGCCCAGGTGTAGTCGCAATATAAGGAGCCTCTGCCGCAACCTCCGCATGCCCTAGAATCGTAGCTAAAGGCTTAGCCCCTAGTTCCTTAGCTTTATGCTCTGACATAAGCACAAGCGCTCCCGCACCATCATTAAGTCCGGGTGCATTACCGGCTGTAATCGTCCCATCCTTTTTGTATACCGGTGCTAATTTAGCCAAGCCCTCTAAGGTTGTTTCCGCTCGTATCGCTTCATCCTCCATGACGAGCAGTGGGTCTCCTTTTCGTTGGGGAACGGGAACGGGAACAATTTCCTCTGCAAAATATCCTGCTTCCCTCGCTTTAGCCGCACGTTGCTGGCTGCGATAGGCCCATGCATCCTGTTCTGCTCGTGTAATGCCGTATTCTTCGGCCACATTACTCCCATGCACAGCCATAGGGACTTGATCAAATGCACATGTTAGCCCATCGTATAACACTAAATCCTTCACAAGATTATCGCCCATTCGAAAGCCATTTCTAGCTTGCGGCATTGCATAAGGAGCATTACTCATGCTCTCCATTCCGCCAGCTACTATAATCTCTGCATCCTGACAACGAATGATTTGATCCGCCATGGCAACGGAACGCATGCCGGAAGCACATACCTTATTGATCGTCTCGCTGGTTACTTCCCATGGGAGACCAGCTTTTCTGGCAGCTTGCCTTGATGGAATTTGTCCGGCACCCGCTTGCACGACCATCCCCATGATGACCTTATCAACTGATAAGGGATCAACCTTAGCTCTACTCAGCGCTTCTCTAATTGCCAATGCTCCCAGCTCTACGGCAGGTACTTCCTTTAATGCGCCATTGAACTTTCCAAAAGGTGTTCGAGCCGTTCCAACTATAACTGTGTTCAAAGCAATTCCTCCCTTTTCTTATGTATCTAATCAGTTAAAATAAGTGTTGATTGAGCGGTCGCTCACTTTGTTATCTTTATTTTGCACATTCTATTCGCATTAGTCAATTTATTATGACAATAAGCGGCGGCCCTTTGACCACCGCTCATCCTGTTACATCTTACAAAGCATCGGCTAAGATTTCAGCGATATCTCTCGCTTTCACTTGTTCCTCCGCCTCTTTCATTTTTAATCCATCATCCATCATCGTTAGACAGTATGGACAAGCACTTGCAATTTCTGTTGGGTTAACCTCTAAAGCCTGCTCTGTGCGAGCGACATTAACACGGGTGCCTTCATGTTCTTCCATCCACATCAATCCGCCACCAGCGCCACAGCACATGCTGTCACATTGGCTTCGTTTCATCTCTACGATCTCCACACCCGGAATTTGTTGCAAAATCTGGCGAGGCATATCATAGATATTGTTATATCGGCCCAAATAGCATGAATCATGATACGTAATACGTTCCTTCACTTCTTTCTTCGGTGTAAGACGCCCCTCCTCGATCCATTGAACTAATAGCTCAGAATGATGATATACCTCTGCTTGCAAACCAAACTCAGGATATTCATTCTTAAAGGTATTAAACGCATGCGGATCACAGGTCACAATCTTCTTAACATCGTAGCCTTCAAATAAAGCAATGTTTTCTTGCGCTAATTGTTGAAACAGAAATTCGTTACCGATACGGCGAGCTGTGTCGCCTGAATTTTTTTCTTCATTGCCAAGAATGGCGAACTTAATACCTGCTTCGTGCATCAGCTTAATAAATGCATGCGTAATCTTCATACTGCGGTTATCAAAGGAACCCATAGCCCCTACCCAAAACAGATATTCAAACTCCTCTGCCGTTTTTACAGTAGGTACTGTATAGGCTTCATCCAGACCCTCCATCCATTTCATGCGGTCTTTACGGTTAATTCCCCACGGGTTACCCTGGCGTTCGATATTATTTAATGCACGCTGAGCTTCTTGCGGCATACTCCCTTCTGTCATCACTAGATAGCGGCGCATGTCGATGATTTTGTCAACATGCTCGTTCATCACGGGACACTGGTCTTCACAGTTACGACAGGTTGTACACGCCCACAGCTCCTGCTCGGTAATCACATCGCCTATCAATGCCTTCTCATATACATTTTCTACAGCAGCGGCCCCTTCAGCAGTCGCTGCTACTTCACCAGCCTGCAGAGCGATTTGGTTAGCCTTTGTGTTAGGAAATGCAAAAGTAGGCATCCAAGGTGTGCGTGAAGTAACACTTGCTCCTTTCTCGGTCAAATGGTCGCGCATCTTCACGATAATATCCATAGGAGAGAGCATTTTGCCAGTTCCAGAGGCCGGACACATATTGGTACAGCGTCCACACTCGACACAGGCATATAAGTCAATTAGTTGTGTTTGGGTAAAGTCTTCAATCTTCCCATTTCCGAAAACTTCCTGAGTCTCATCTTCAAAGTTAATGGTAGAAAGCTTACCAGGCGGTTCTAGCTTTTTATACCAAACGTTAAAGGGAGCAAAGATCAAGTGGGCATGCTTGGATTGTGGTACATAGACAGCAAAGCTCAGCAAAACGAGCAGATGCGCCCACCAGAAGAAGAAGAATAAAGCGGCTGCCGCGGTTTCACCGATCCCTGAAAATACAAAGGCGATAGCTGACGAGAAGGGAGCAAAGATGGAGCCCTCATGGCCTAGCCATATCTGTTCGAAAGCTAGTGAACCAAGAACGGTCACCATTAGCGAACTGATAAAGATAATAACTAAACCTGATTTCAGGCCTCGCTTTAAACGCTTTAGTTTCTCAATATAACGCCGATAATAAGCATAACCGATCGCTATAAGGATCAGCATGGCAGTGATTTCTTGCATCAGGCTAAAATACTTGTGGGCGCTACCAAACGGTAATTCATAACCAATAATAAGCCCCTTTAAAATAAGTTCAATCGCACCAAATTGCAAAATAATAAAGCCATAAAAGAGGACAACGTGCATAATACCGCTCTTTTTGTCCTTTAAGAGCTTCTTTTGCAAAAAAACGTTCTGAAGGATCAAGTTCAGGCGGGTCTTAAAGTCATCCTTGATATCCGGCTTTTTTCCCAACTTGATAAACAGATACCTGCTGTACAACAAATGCGCTACAAGATATAGCCCATAAGCCAGCACAAGGAAGAAGGCAATTAAATTTAATAGTGGTAGGATTTCCATATCTTCCAGCTCCCTTTCTCTTACTTATTGTAGTTATATTTGATGGTAA
This sequence comes from Brevibacillus sp. SKDU10, assembly GCF_001645205.1. Lineage (NCBI taxonomy): Bacteria > Bacillati > Bacillota > Bacilli > Caryophanales > Paenibacillaceae > Brevibacillus > Brevibacillus sp. SKDU10. The sequence goes on from NZ_LSSO01000013.1 coordinate 160,724, forward strand.
ATTTTTTCTTTTGTTTTATCTTATCAGAAGTATCAGAAAAAATGAATGACTATTCATTCAAAATTTACATTTCTACCCAAAAATTTTTATAAAAACAATTGCACTGCCTATCTGAGCGGTCGCTCACTTTTCTTTCTGATCATATCATACTCATTTGTCTACCGTAAAGATTGAGTGATCAGTTAGCTACAAGCAGAAAAAAGGGGCCTTCTCGCTCTCCGTCATAAGTAACACTTCCATTCCCGAAGTCCTACTTAATCACCGAAAGGCGACAGACCCTGCCCAGACATAACTATGCCTCTTTTTCACTTATTCTGGCACGCTCTTTTTGCTTTTTCACCTCACTTTGCTCCTTACGCACATCTGCAAGTGACTTGACCTTGGTGGCCTGAATCCGTTTATTACGCTGTAGCCCTGCTGGCTCCAAATTGTCTGCTAAATCTTCCATTAAGGCTGCAATACCTACTGCTTTTCCTCTCTCTGCCTGATAGTATTCGTTGCTTGATAGATCGGGGGCCTTGTAATTTTGCGGTTCAGGGTAGGCAGTAATGACGCCTTCAAAATTACGCAGAATGACTTTGTCAGCCGATTGGGAAATGATATAGTTTGGCATAACCGGAATCTTGCCGCCACCATGCGGGGCATCTACCACAAAAGTAGGTACTGCATAGCCTGAGGTATGCCCGCGTAAGTATTCCATGATTTCTAAGCCCTTAGATATTGGCGCTCGGAAATGACCGATGCCTTCTGACAGGTCACATTGATAGATATAATATGGACGTACGCGGATTTTAACCAGATCTTGCATTAATTGCTTCATCGTATACGGATCGTCATTAACTCCAGCAAGAATAACCGACTGATTACCAAGCGGGACACCGGCATACGAAAGCATTTCACAAGCTCTTTTTGCTTCCTCGGTAATTTCTTTGGGATGATTAAAATGCGTATTGAGCCAAACAGGATGATATTTCTTCAGGATCTCGCACAAATTCTCCGTGATGCGTTGTGGGAAAACGACAGGTGCTCGCGTTCCAATCCGAATGATCTCCACATGAGGAATCTCTCGCAGACTTTTTATTACGTATTCCAATACACGGTCATTAATTAGTAGGGCATCTCCACCGGACAAAAGCACATCGCGTACCTCTGGGGTGTTACGGATATAATCTAAACAGGCATCTAATTGTTTTTTAGGCACCCCCATGCCGATTTGTCCAGAAAAGCGACGGCGTGTACAGTAACGACAATACATAGAGCATTGGTTTGTTACTAAAAATAAAACGCGATCGGGGTAGCGATGAGTCAGACCAGGAACAGGCGAATCCTCATCCTCATGTAACGGGTCTTCCATATCGTACTGAGTGCGAACCATTTCGTGAGATAAAGGGACAGATTGTAAACGAACTGGGTCCTTTGGATCGTTCTCATCCATTAGCAAAGCATAGTAAGGTGTGATATTTAACGGAATGGTCTGGTTGGAAATTCGTACTCCCTCTTCTTCCTCAGGAGTTAGATTGATTACCTTTTTTAAGTCATCTACGTTTTTAATCGTGTGGGTTAACTGCCACATCCAATCGTTCCATTGTTCCTCGGTTACGTCTTTCCATAATTCCACGTCCCGCCAATCACGCAATTTACGAACTGCTAATGTCATTTATAATCCCCCCTGCATATTTACATGAACAAAACCTCTTGAAGCTTCATTATTTACATCATGCAAGGAGGATGCCAATTTCGATAGAATATTTAATATTTTCAGAATTAGATGAGATTTACAGTGTATTTGCAGGCTTTTAAGCGTTTTGAGCACGCTTGGTTTGCCTACAGTCCACTTTGCGGGATTATTTATTGTGCCAGCTTTTCGGCAATGTCGGGTTGAATATTTGTAATCCAAGTCAATCTGACTTCTTATCATCTGGTTTCTCTTTTTGTTGGGCCAATTTATACTGTAGGGTTTGTCGAGGGATTCCTAATTGTTTTGCGGCTTGCAGAATATTTCCTTTCGTTTGCTCCAATGCCATTTGAATGAAATGCTTTTCTGTTTGTCTTAGAACATCTCGTAAGCTCCCATCCATAGGAATTAAGGTTTTCATAGTGAATCCGTTTTCACTTTCCTGAGATACCGCTCTCAGCTCATTCATTCTTTTCAAAAAGGATAAAGGAAGGTCTTCAACTGTAATCCATTCGCCTTCAGTAACATTCATGGCAGCTTCAATCATATGCTCTAGCTCCCGAATGTTACCCGGCCACGTACATCGCTTGAATAAAGTCCATACCTCTTGATCCAAGCCTTTCACCTGTAGCTCAAACATATTGTTATACTTCTGTACAAAATGCTCTACTAAAAGGGGCAAATCCTCTGGGCGTTTGTGCAATGGTGGAAGCCAAAAGGAGACAACATTTAAGCGATAATATAGGTCAGCTCGCAATCCTCCGCTTTCCACCACTTTTTCTGGCACTTCATTGGTAGCCGCAATCACTCTCACATCTACCTGCCTGGATCCCGTTCCGCCTACTCTTCGTATCTGACCATCCTGTAATACACGCAATAATTTAGCTTGCAGCTCAAGTGGCATACTGTTTATTTCATCTAGAAATAACGTGCCCCCATTGGCTACTTCAAACAGCCCTGGACGATCATCTGCTCCGGTAAAGCTCCCCTTAGCTGTACCGAAGAGAATTCCTTCTAATAGGGAGGCGGGTAGGGCAGCACAGTTTTGGGCAATAAACGGACGCTTCCTTCGCGGGGATGCTTGATGGATCGATTGTACCAGCAACTCTTTACCTGTCCCTGTTTCTCCATAAATCAGTATGGGAGAGGTGGTCCGCGCAGCTTTTAACGCTATCTGTTTCACCCGCTTCAGCTCGGGGTTATTCGTTAAGATATCAGAAAATTCATAAAACACCTGATCGGACACAAGTGGCTTCACTTGCTTTTTTCGTCCACTTTGGACTTGAACCTGTAGATCCACTAGCTGCTCCGACAGCTCCCTTAGTTTCTTCATATCTTTAGCTACCTCAACTGCGCCAACGAGCCGATCGTCTACACGAACTGGCAACGTAGTGTTGATTGTTTCCACCTGTACACCTCGCCAATTGGTATAGCGTTGCGTGCGATTATACATGGGCTTTCCGGTTTGGATGACATTTAACAAGGTGCTGGATTCGCTATCTAAGGAAGGAAAGACTTGCAACAACGGTTTACCCAGCACCTCCTCTTGCGTTAACCCATCCAGTCTGGCAGCGATGTGATTGTACATGATCGTAATACCCTGAGCGTCAACCACATGGATGCCTTCATCAATTGCTCCTAAAATTGCGCTTAACATCTCCACTGTTTCCGATTTTGGTAATGTACTCACAACATCCCTCCTAAACAAACTGCCAAAAACTAGTCACTGTGCTAAAAAACCGGCACTACGCATCTGCAAAAGCTGCTCTATCGCTCAATTTGATACGTTAAAAATACCGTATACAACAAATGACCAAAAAACCACAACAAGATATTACTTGCTGAATAAACACCTTGGCTTAGATACGTAAAGGGAAAGAATAAAATAAGAAATGCCACATTCCACAGAGTTACATAGATGACTATCTTTTTCCCGTTCCCCTTCGGATAAAAGTAAATAAACGCAAAGGCCACGATAACCGAAATCGCCAAATGAATGAGATAGGCTAGTAAGGGAGGGGTATTTTCCATCCCTGGAATATAAGTAATATCTAATAAAACCTGAAATGTGCTTGTTTGAAACAATCCATCTCCAATTGCCAGAAAAGCTGATAATAACAAGCCAGAAAATAGCCCATTAATGAGGGAAAAAACCATACACACGAACCCCTTTCTAATCCCATGCAATTTTCATGTCCCATTCGAATTCCCCAACATATTGTCCACTTAGCCACAATTGATAAGCAATAAACACATGAATGGGCTTCTCACTTTGATACGTGACTTTATATGTTCGAGTGTGGGTATGCATTTGCATATTTCCATAGGGACTGCTATATAAGCTATCTGTCCCTTTTCCCTTTTCAAATATTTGCTTCATTTGCAAGCTGCCTTGACGTAGTAATTGTGTACTATCGGGGTTAATCCGAACAATATTGGAGACCTCTCCCGCTCCCTCTATCTCTTCTTTATAATGCAGAAACCAAGAAGAATTACGCAGGGATGCTTTACCCGACATTTGTAAATCTGTCTTGTCGGTTTGCCCTTCTGCCTTTTGCATGATTGATAAAGATAATTGAACCTCTTGCATTCCGAGACCTCACTTTTATTTGTCACTGTAGTATTTGTTAGTTTAGTTTACCTTCCCTTTATTATAGGATAGTTTACCTTCCCACTTCCAATCTTTCTGACCAAGCGAGAGGCATTTTGTATAGAAAATGAAAAAGGCAAGAAAGCACTCTGCCTCCTTGCCTTTTTCTACGTAATATCAAGTATTGCAAATGATAAAATAGCGACTATTTTACAAAGCTTAATATCAATTCACGGAGTATTTTAGAAGCAACAATCTGTGTCATCTCACTATGATCGTACACAGGCGCTACTTCCACTAAATCAAATCCGACCACATTGGCTCCGTTGTTGGCCATAAAATGAATCGTATCTAGTAATTCACGAGATGTGATGCCGCCAGCCTCTGTTGTGCCTGTACCAGGAGCAGCAGAAGGGTCTAGCACGTCAATATCAATCGTTAAGTAGATAGGGCGATTTCCAATGGTAGGAAGCACCTGTTTAACAGGCTCCAATACATCGTATTTGTATAAATGCATATTTTCCTTTGCCCAATCAAACTCTTCCTTCATCCCGCTACGGATTCCGAACGAATAAACGTTTTTGCCTCCAAGCAAATTGCACGCCTTTTTAATTGGCGTTGAATGGGAGTACTCGTAGCCCTCATAGTTATCTCGAAGATCGGTATGGGCATCAAAGTGGAAGATAACCAAGTCCTTATACTTCTCGTGCATGGCTTGAATCACTGGCCATGTAACCAAGTGTTCACCGCCCATACCTACAGGGATTTTATTATCCGCTAATACTTTCGCAACGAACTCGCGAATAGCTTGGAGACTGCCTTCTACATTTCCAAAAGGTAATGGAATGTCCCCTGCATCAAAATACTTCACTTCCTCTAATAGCCTGTCCAAATAAGGACTGTATTCTTCTAAGCCAATAGAGACCTCGCGAATACGTGAAGGGCCGAAACGGGAGCCTGGACGAAAGCTTACTGTCCAATCCATCGGCATGCCATAAATGACTGCTTGGCTCTCCTCATAGTTTTGATGACTACGAATAAACACGTTGCCAGAATAAGATTCATCAAAACGCATCTCACTACCCCCTAGTCGCGAGTCAGTTCAGCTACAAAGTTAGGAAGCTGGAACACTGCTTTATGAATATCTTTGTTATAGTATTTGGTATCCATGTCTTTAATTGCAGATGGATCTACTTTTAACGGATCATATTTTTTGGAAGCAATTGTAAAGCTCCACAGACCTGATGGGTATGTTGGAATGCTTGCTGTATACAAACGAGTTACTGGGAAAATTGAAGATAGGTCTTTAAATACTCGTTTGATCAATTCACGGTTGAACCAAGGTGATTCCGTCTGAGCAACCATGATTCCGTCTGGTTTTAGCGCATCGGCGATTCCCTGATAAAAGCCTTTTTCAAACAGTCCCACTGCTGGACCAACTGGTTCTGTAGAGTCAACCATGATTACATCATATTCACCCTTGTGATCATGAATATGTTTAATTCCATCGATAACTTGCACATCGACACGCGGATTTCCCATTAAATCTTTCGCAATCTCTGGGAAATATTTTTTGGAGGCTTCAATAACTCCGCCGTCAATCTCAGCTAGTACAGCTTTTTCTACGGAAGCATGCTTAACGATTTCACGAATGGCTCCTCCGTCTCCTCCGCCCACAACTAATACTTTTTTAGGATTAGGGTGGGTGTTAAGAGCAATGTGAGTAATCATTTCATGGTAAACAAACTCATCAACATCGGTAGTCATAACCATACCGTCAAGTACAAGCATACGTCCAAATTGATTGGTATGGATAATATCCAACTGTTGAAAATCCGTTTTCTCACTATATAGAGTCTCGGAGATTTTTGTAGTAATCCCGTGATTTTCCGTTTGCTTCTCAGTGTACCATAGTTCCATGTTCATAATGTAATGAAGCCTCCTTTTTAACCGAATCATTTCATGTTGATGGGCGATGTAATGAAGATCACATAATCATCAACAAAATGAATTATAGAGGGTACCCCCCAAAAAGCAAGTATTTTTTGTCTTTTTATCCGATATTTTTCTTACTTCACTGCTTTTTCAGAACAGATTGCCTTTTTTCAAAAGGACTGCCGGTGATGTGCAAAACCTTAATAGAACAGGTGATACCGGCTTCCTATAGTATGAAAATATGCTGATTTACCTATACTATCTATTAGGATTTTTCCTAGTATTACCAAACTATGCAGAAAGGACGTGTCTTTCATGGAAGTCATCCGCGAGCATCCATTACTTCGTTGGCTTAGGCGGGGCAAGCTTTTTATAAAAATTCTAGGTCTGACTATGCTGGCGGCTGCATTATTCATCCTATTTCTGGTCTTATATTTACGTTCTCAGCCTATGCCCGCCACAGTTATTCATCAAACTTCAACCATCTACGCAGGCAACGGAGAAGTAATAGATAGTATTCACAGAGGAGAAAATCGCTATGTCGTCACACTCGACAATATTTCCCCTTATTTAGTGCAAGCTACTCTTTCCATCGAGGATCGTTACTTTTATCAGCATATGGGCATTGATCTAAAACGGACTGCAAAAGCAGCTTACGTCAACATTGTCGAAATGAACAAAGCTCAAGGGGCCAGCACGATTACACAGCAGCTAGCTCGCAATCTGTATTTGAGTCATGAGAAAACCTGGACTCGCAAGGCAAAAGAAGCCTTACTCACCCTACAGCTAGAGCTTAATTACACAAAAGATGAAATTTTAGCAATGTACATGAATCAAATCTATTATGGACATTCTGCCTATGGTGCAGAGGCCGCCGCGGGAACCTATTTTGGCAAAAAAGCGAAGGAGTTAACGCTCGCAGAAAGCTCTATGCTAGCAGGAATTCCAAAGGGGCCTACCTATTATTCCCCGATTACGAATTTTGATAATGCGAAAAAGCGTCAAAAATTAATCCTAGCGGCTATGCACCGTGACGGCTACATTTCCGAAAAACAAATGCGGGAGGCTTACGAGCAGAAATTAACATTTCGTTCACCCAAGGAAGTACAAAAAGCTTCTATAGCCCCATATTTTCGGGACTATATTCTCGCTTTAGCCAAGGATAAATATGGAATCAGCGAAGAGGCTGTTCAGAACGGCGGATTAAAAATTTACACTACCTTAGATGTTGCGATCCAAAAGAAAGCGGAAGAAGCTATTCGTAAACACATGCCTAAAAATAATCAAGAGTTACAGGTAGCCCTAGTAGCCATTGATCCTAAAACGGGCTTTATTAAAGCAATGGTAGGTGGCCGCGATTATAAAAAAAGCCAATTCAATCGTGTCTTGAGTAAACGACAGCCTGGTTCTACCTTTAAACCAATTATGTATTTATCAGCTTTAGATAATGGGTTTACTCCTTTAACGTTGATGAAAAGTGAGCCAACTGTCTTCACTTACGAAAATGGACGGGAATACGTTCCTAGTAATTATGGTAATAAATTCACGAATACCTTTATTACCATGCAAGAAGCCATCGCTACATCAGATAATATTTATGCTGTTAAAACAATTAACCAATTAACACCGCAAAAAACAGTAGATGAAGCCAGAAAATTAGGGATAACCAGCCCTCTGCAGGCTGTACCTTCTCTAGCTTTGGGAACATCGCCTATCTCCCCTTTGGAATTGACAGCAGCTTACAGTACCATCGCCAATAATGGGTCGTACATTACACCAATAGCTATTGTAAAAATCATGGATAACACAGGTGCCATTTTAGCTGAGGATTCCTCTGCCCATGTCCCTGCAGCAGATCCGAGCAGCTCATATGTGTTAAATCAGATGATGCAGACTGTTTTTAGCGATACGCGCGGCACAGCTCACCGTGTTGCAGGCCAATTAAACCGTCCCGTTGCTGGGAAAACAGGCTCCACTGACTATGACTCCTGGATAAGCGGATTTACACCCCAGCTCGTAACCAGCGTTTGGACAGGCTATGATGAAGGGAAGAAGATTGACCCGATCAAGGATGCCCGTCTAGCGGCTCCGCTTTGGGCGGAATTCATGGAAAGTGCTCTCAATAATCAACCGCCTAGCCAATTTAATGCTCCTACCGGTGTCGTATCAGTTTACATCGACCCAGTCACCAAAAAATTGGCTACTCAGAACTGTCCGCACGCCCAAGTTATGTATTTTAAAGCAGGAACAGAGCCTCAGGATTACTGTTCCGAGCATATTCCTGAGCAAGCAATACCCGACACCAAACCACCTGAAAAGGAAAAAAAATCGTTGTGGAACAAATTATGGGGCGGATAACATGTAAGCTTTATGAAAAAGGGGCTACCTTCGATCACTATTGTGATTAGGTACCCCTTTTTTTCTTTAGCTTTTTGCTCATTCATGCAGCTTGTTATTACCTCTGGAAATCATCTCTGTGCCGAGCTTTGATATATTTCTATTTGGTTATCTTATTGCTCCCCGCCGCCAATAACACCATTTCCATCGGTAAAAACGTGATCGTTATAAATCGTAATAAGCCCGCTTTTTTCCAGTTTATCTAACACTTCAAAAAGACTTTCTCGCTTTCCTGCCGGTAGCCTATTAATAAATTTATTAATCTCTTGCGGTGGTACATTATTGCGGAAATGCACTCCACCATGTTTGACAAAATGATCATTCTGATGATCCAAGGCATTCTCCCCCTCTGAGAAGATAAAGTATTGATATGCCCTCTTAGTGTGCATCCCTATTGCTAATTCATAACCTGCAAATTAAGACAAACAGGGAGTGACATATTGTCGCTCCCCGTTTGCTGACCTAGTGCTTTTTATATACAAATCTAAGTTTACTCTTTTTTTGTTTCTTCGTACAATTCTTTTGCAAGTTGTTCACACAGCGTTCATTTTTTCCTAATAAAAACCAGATTTTCAACTAGCGCCCATGTACAAACTATGCTTGTGCTTCTAAGCTCTGCTTCAGCTCTTCAGCGGAGTTTGCCCACATGTCTGCATTGTGTTCCATCAGCAATTTACGCAATGCTGCTTTTTCGGCTTCTCCTAGCTCACTTACCATGATTTTGCGCTTCATAGCAGCATCCATACGGTTAACGTGATCTACCAATAGCTTGTATCCACGGCGGGCTTCACGGTCAACCTCCATGTAACAAGCAGTTACACCTGCATAGTAAGGTCCCTCTTCTTTACGGTCGATTGTAACCCAAACAAGCCAGTACGGCTTTCCGTTTGGAACATCTTCCTTATTCGTAGAAAATTTAATGCCTCGTTCAACAGCACTCTTGGCATGCATCGCTCCCATGTCAATGTAGGCATCATTTTCTTCAACATCAATAATGACAGAGGAAACATGACTTAAATCAAGCATTCCTTGACCAAATCCGCCATGAACATCTGTCTTTTTGCTCACAATGGTAAAGCCGTTATTTTTTTTATTATCAAATAAACTCATGTTATCACCAACCCCTAAAAAGATCTTCTGTCTATTCTACCCTGAAAGCTTATACTCGTGCAATTTTTGGGGCGCATGGACAACATCTAGTGAAATAGATGATGTGGGACAAAAAAATCTCGTTCACACGTAAGCGTAAACGAGATGGAAATACTAACAGACCAGAATGCTATACCCTTTAATGCTGCAAGCTAATTTGTCTGCATTCGTCGAGAAAAGCAAGTCCCTTTTGTACTTCCTCTTCTGTATAGCGCTGTTTGCTTTTTAATGTAAAGACTTTAACCAGCATTTCCTCATAGGATAAGTGCTCAAAATAAAGAATGGTGGACACCAATTCAAGAAACCGGGAATTTTCTTCATTTAAGCGTTTAATCAGACGCTCTCCTACCCCTAGGTCTACATCATGATAACGCAAAAATTCCTGTCCCAATTCGTTTAAGGAGTAGCGATATACTTCGATCGCTCCCTTGCTTTCATGTTGTTCGTTCAACAGCCCAAAGCTGCACAACTCATCTACGCGCAATGTCAGTTCTTCGGAATAAGGCCCGAACATATGAAACTCAAATCTTTCCTCGAAATCCACCTGCATTTTTTTAGAGATATACACCATTTTTTGCAGTTTCTTTCTTCCTGTTACTTCACCAAGGACCTCCACTAGCCGCATTATTTTGGCGTGCCCTCTATGCATCCGACATCACTACTCCTAGTCGTTCTTTAATCTTTTGGGCAAGTTCAGCAGGCAGCGATTCTATCAGATCAGCAGGATAATAAAGCTTATAATCAAATCTCCGCTTCCCGCAAACCGCTTCTACAATCTCTGACATCGTTGATAATTCCGCTTGCTCACCGTTTGGTTTGACTAACATAATAGAAATCCGTTCTTGTTCTTTCCCAGGGCGATAATAATCATAGGGCAAATCGGATGTAGAATCAACTTCTACATAATAGTCGGGATCAATTCCCGCTTCTTGAAACAATTCCCTGATCTCATATTCCGTTCGGAAATTTCTAGGATTATATTCGACGTATTGCAGGAGATTCCTGTCTAAAAATCGTGAACACAAATCAGATAGAATAGGATCTCGCTCATTTCGCCACTGATGCATGTAGAAATAAACAATAGATTCATCCAGCATGATATAGTCCTTCAATTGGATACGATCACAGAAAAACGGCAGGAAATGTGTCGGCTCTAATTGAAAACGGTAATCGCGATGGAATAATTCCTTCGCACGTTTGAAAATTTTATGTAGAACAACCTCTGCACTCCTAGTCACCGGGTGAAAATACACCTGCCAATACATTTGATAGCGTGACATGATATAGTCTTCCACTGCATGCATCCCACTCGCTTTAATCACTACTCCATCCTCAGAGGGTCGCATTACACGCAGAATGCGCTCTATGTCAAAATTACCGTAATTGACTCCGGTATAATAAGCATCTCGCAACAAATAATCCATTCGGTCTGCATCTATCTGACTGGAAATAAGGGAGACAATCAATTTATTCTCATACGTTTTTGCGATCACCTCCGCAACCTTTCTAGGAAAGGTATCGCTAACCGTACGTAAAATTTGATTAATGCCTGTCCTGCCCATAATGATTTTTCTCGTCCATTCCTCATGGTCAAACCGAAATACCTTTTCAAAGGAGTGTGAAAAAGGACCATGTCCAACATCGTGCAGTAAAGCCGCACAAAGGCACAGGAGCTTTTCTTCGTAAGGAAGACTAACTCTACCCTTGAAGGTCTCTAGGATGCGTCTCATAATTTCATAGACGCCCAGTGAGTGATTGAATCGGCTATGCTCACCGCCATGGAAGGTAAAATAACTCGTCCCAAGCTGTCTGATACGCCTTAGTCGTTGGAATTCAGGTGAATCAATTAGCTCCCAAATGACCTTCTCCCTGACATGCACATAGCGATGAACAGGGTCTTTAAACACCTTTTCCTCATCTAATAGCCTCTGCACTACCATGCTCTACACCTCCACCCTTCCCCATAGTATTTATTTTAAACATGCATAATCTTTATAGCATAAAATTTGGGAGAAAAAACCTATCCTCCACAAAGCGCTTCATCTTTTGCGGCATAGGTGCCTTAATCTCAAGGAGCTCTTCTGTCACTGGATGCTTAAAACAAAGCTGATAGGCATGCAACGCTTGATTGGAAAAGCCCATTCGAGAACCTCGGTATAGGGTATCCCCAACCAATGGATGTCCCATGTATTCAAAATGCACGCGAATTTGGTGGGTTCTTCCTGTGTCTAATGTAATATCGACTAAGCTAACCTCGTCATTTGAAGCCAAAACCTTGTAATGAGTAACCGCTTCTTCACCCTTTGGATGTACCTGACGCTTTACTTTATGCATAGGATCGCGCTTGATCGGTTCTGCTATTGTTCCCGATTCTGGTTGCATCCGACCAGTTACTAACGCAACGTAATTACGCTCCACACTTCCCTCCCTTATCAGCTTATCTGCTAGCTGATGAGCATAGGAGCTCTTCGCGATTAAAATAGTGCCTGAAGTCTCGCGATCTAGGCGATGAACGGTATGGGGCATAATCGACTTGCCTTGTTTATGCCAATAAAGTACAAGTTGGTTTAGTAAAGTATCATGCTGATCCTCACGAATAGGATGCGTAGTCATACCTGTTGGTTTATTGACAACAATAAAATACTCGTCCTCATACAAAATTTCCAATTGAATTTCAAATGGTGCTGGCGGTAACATGACTAACGCTTCCTGCTCACGTTTATCATCAAAAATGCGCACAGAAATCACATCTCCAGCCTTGACCTGCCTTTTAAGAAAAGGGACTTTGCGATTTACCAGTATTCCTTTACTCCGTGTCAGACGTTGCAGCATACGTCCAGAGACCGACATTTTTTGTCGTACGATCTCCTCCACAGTCATTCCTTTTTCCTGATCGTCTACAGTGTGATCCAACCATCTTTTCATTGTCATAGCTAGTCTTTTCTCCGTTCTACAGTTTCTACGCTTCATTGTAACGAAAAGCGAGATCGGATGCCACTTTAGAGACGAGAAGCTGGTTCTATCAGAGAATATTGACTATAGGTTGTCTCCATTCGTCTCAAGCAAAAAAGCCTGGGATCACCAGACTTTTTTTACGTGCTCTATCTTGAATATGGATTTCTTTCGATCTTTTGTTTGGCTTAGGATTTTAAAGCATCTGGATTAAGACCTTGTAATGTATCCAGCACAAATAGTCCATCTTTGCGGATTAACACGTCATCAAACCAAATTTCACCGCCACCGTATTCCGGACGTTGAATGGTTACCATATCCCAATGCACGATGCTTCGATTGCCATTATCAGCATCTTCATAGGCCTGGCCCGGGGTAAAGTGGAAGCTACCTGCGATTTTCTCGTCAAATAAAATATCATTCATCGGATGCAGTACATACGGATTTACACCGATGGCAAATTCTCCAATATAGCGAGCTCCTTCGTCAGTATCAAGAATTTCATTGAGCTTCTTGGTATTATTTGAGGTCGCTTCTATAATCTTTCCGTTCTCAAAACGCAAGGTAATATTCTCAAATTTAGTCCCCATATATTGGGTCGTCGCATTGTGAGTAAGTACACCGTTCACCGAATCACGCACAGGAGCAGTGAAAATCTCTCCATCTGGAATATTATTTTCTCCCGCACAAATCACGTTTGGAATTCCTTTGATGGAAAAGGTCAAATCGGTTCCCGGCCCGACTAATCGTACTTTATCCGTCTTATTCATCAGTTGTTGCAGGGGCAGGAATGCATCATGCATCTTTCGGTAATCTGTTATACAGACATCAAAGAAGAAATCTTCAAATGCCTCAGTCGACATATTCGCATTTTGCGCCATAGAGGGTGTAGGATAATTAAGCAGAACCCAACGAGTATTAGCGATCATGTAATCACTAAGTGGCTTTAGCACCCTATAATGCTCCTGACGCTTATCATTTGGCACATCAGACATCTCGCTGTCATTATCAACCCCGTTAATAATGATGTTTGCATGCTGATCCTTGATGCGTTCTTCAGACCATTTCCTTAGATATTCTGCCCGCTCGGCACTGGCATTCATCATTAACTCCCGTTGAATACGTGTATCCATTATCTCCACATAAGGATAGGCGCCGATAGCATATGCCTCTTTTATCAGCTCCCGAGCTAGATCATGCCCGTTTCCACGGACTTCAATATTTAAAACTTCCTTTTCCTTCAAACCCACAGAATAGTGCAATAAATTATAAGCCAATTTTTTTAATCGTGGATCTTGCACGATGAGACTCCTCCAGTCCGTTCCCATTGGGATTTATTACAAATTGTAGCATAGACACTTCTCTCTTTGTGTTTTTGATTAAAAATATTTTATCAAAACGCCTCAGTCTATCTATGATGTTCATCTTGCAATCAGAAATAATACGCATGGACGACAAAATCAATAATAAACTAAGTACTAGCTTATAAGAAAAGGGGGTAGTTTTACATGACGCAGCAAAAGCCAAGTCTATTATCCTCCATCATATTATTCCTCGTCATAATAGCTCTTTTTTCGCTGTCAGGTATTCTTTTTCCAAGTGACCTAATCTGGTATAACACCCTTGCAGAGCCTGATTGGCTTCCCTCAAGCAACTTGATTGCTATCATATGGTTTGTATTATACGCGCTGATTGCTCTTGCAGTCGTTGTATTACAAAAAACCATTGGGTTAGATAACCTAAACCACTCTTGGTATCTGTTATTTGCGATTAACTACGTGATCAATCAGTCTTATACCTTTATCCTGTCTATTCAGAAGGATTTGTCGTTAGCCTTTTATGATTGTCTGGCTGCCGCAATATCGACCCTACTCTTGCTATTGTACACAGGCAAATACTCTCGCTGGGCAGCACTGTTACTTATTCCGTATCTTGTTTGGTCCTGCCTTACTACGTATATGTCATGGGTTATTTATCAAATCAATCTCTAAAAATCTATCTTGCACATCCTTATAAAACCTGATAGAATTTCATTTATCAAAAAATACCGAAAATAAAGGGGCATGTAACCAATGAAATTCATCAGTAAAGAAATTGTAGCCATCTAATCTAATCCAGCAAAGACAAAAGGATAATCCATTCTTTTTGTCATGCTTGATTGAGGTCGGCTTTCTTCTTTACTGATGGAACTTATGGTTATCGGCCCCGTTTCTTTTCTAAAGAAGCGGCATTTATGCGATAAGCTTGTATGTTGAGCAAGCTTTTCAGCATATAGTCGCTTTTTTTATAAACAGTAACATTCTAACAGGACCATAAACCACTTCTTATTTCACACGGGAAAGAAGAAAGCCAGCATGTATGTAAGTCAGAAAACACGTTGGAGGTGCAGCGCATGAGCTGGCTATCTTGGGATGTAAATTTAAAGGTTCGTCTGATCGGAGAAACCTTATTTTCTATCTTTTTATGGATGTTCTTACCCTTCATGGCTCTGTTTTTCAGTGAAACATTTGGTAAGAGTACTGCTGGAGTATTATTAATCATTCCCCCGTTGCTTAGTGTTGTCATAAGCTTAATTGGCGGTCGTATTTCTGATAAACTGGGGCGTCGTCCCGTTATGCTATTTTCTGTGGCGTTTGAGGCTCTCATGTTCCTGTTATTTTTTCTATCCTCTTCCCCTTGGATGATGTACCTTGCTTTTGTCGGACTGAATCTGAGTGCCTCTTTGTACCAACCAGCTAGCGAAGCTATGATCGCAGATTTGACCAACGAGGAAGATCGTAATTTTGTGTTTGCCATGTTTTACACAGCTATGAATTTAGGGGTTGTTATCGGACCTCTGCTGGGAGCCTTTTTCTTTGTGAATTACCGTAATGAGCTTATGCTAGCCTGTATGGTTGTGACTGCCATTCTATTTGTTGTCTACTTTTTCGTCTTAAAAGAGACTAAGCCGTCAGCACCTCAAACTAGCTCAGATTTAGTCGATCCAGCACCAAGTTGGAAAAAAGAATTGCAATCCTTTCAGGTTATTTTTCGTGACAAGGTTTTTTCGCTTTACCTGCTAGCTGGGGTCTTTGTGTTTCTCGCTTTTTCCCAGATGGATCTTTACATGGCGATTTATATAAAGGAACATGTGTTACAACAACCGTTGATATGGTGGGGAGATTGGACCTACTCTCTAGGTGGAACATCCTTTTTTGGCTGGATGATGGCCTTGAATGGATTCATGGTAGTGACGCTAACAGCAGCGATGACACGCTGGATTAGTGCGTGGAGCGATCAAAAAGCCTTTGTGATTGCATCTTTTCTGGGTGGGATCGGCTTTTTCATGATGGCTTTTAGTAAAAATATCTGGTTCTTGCTCTTCTGTATGGCTGTTCTCACAATTGGAGAGCTGATCCGTACTCCAATCGCTCTAGGCTTCGTTAGTAAACTAGCCCCTGAACACCAACGCGGGCAGTATATGGGTGCCTCCACGCTACAATTTACGATTGGGCGCATCCTAGCACCATTGCTCGTTACTTTATCGAATTGGTTTGGTCCGCTAGTCATTTTCGGAATTATTTTTGGTGTAACAATTCTTAGTATCCTCTGCTATCAAAAAATGTTCACCATAATGAAGCGTGCAAAATCGATCCAGGCCTAAATGTTTTGTCATGGAACCTTGCCCAAAAAATCAGGCCCCTGCTTCTCAACTTACGTGAGCGGCAGGGGCCTGTCAGCGTCTACATTTCAACACATGTCGTTATTCTTTTGTTTCAGCGTTTTTATCAGCTTTTTCCCCAGATTCATCCTTAGTAGCAGGATTTGCATCCCCAGTTGTTTGCTTTTGATCCTCTGGCTTAGTAGTAGGAGTTGGCACTACCTCAGGAACAAGGAATTCTTTCATATCAAACTTGCCCTTCATCCACTTGTACGTATCATCATAAATCTTTCTGGCTTGCTGCTCCTTACTGCGGTAAGCCATAAGCAGATTTTTAGAACCGAAATAATACGCATGGATTTTGTCCTTATCAATTCCGATTTTATGACCGGCAATGAGTTGGTTGTAGTAGGTACGATAGAGACGCATATCGCGTAAGAATTTCTCGTCTCCCTCGATCTCTACACCCATTCCATATTTATTAGCTACATCTAAGGTAAGCTGAACCCGTTCTATAGGTACTTCATTTGCCTGATAATAGTTCGGTTGAAGGAAAGCATAATCAAATCCAAGATTTTTCCATTCCTCTAAACCTGGAGAGCCGTAATACGGAATCCAGTAGAAACGGAATCCATGATAATGAACCATATCGGCAGCATTGCGAATCAACTCGCGTTCTTTCGGTGCCGCGTCGTCTACAAGCTCTTGGAACCAGTAGATTCCTTCTAGCTTCAGATACTTATATTCTGATTGGTACCAGCGATTAATTAGCTTATCCTTGTACCAGGTAATGGCTGCTAAGCGGTTTTTATAGGCTTGCTCTTCCCCTACCTTAGCAGGGTCAAAAGATAGAGACGGCCCATTTTCCTCCAGCTTGCCCCAATCGCTCACTTTTGGAGAAGGATAGGGCAAGGTTAGTACCACCTTTTCCTTCTTCGTATTGATTACAAGAGAATTACGTCGTTTATTCATTTCAAGCATAGCTGAGTTTAAGGCATCCAATTGGCGACCTGGTTCGAATAGATTGTCCATATACTTCTCCCAGTCAGCCTTTGTTTCCGTCATGTTCGGAAACGGAAGGAACAACATGGTATCAAACATTTGATCAGGAATGGAGCCATCTGGCTCAATATAGCCCGCCATTGGTAAAAAGTCGTCTTTCGACCAGCTGCCACGGTCGGCATATGCCCCATGGTATACCAATAGCATATCTTTTACC
>NZ_LSSO01000014.1:0-1321 GCF_001645205.1 Brevibacillus sp. SKDU10
GGAAGAGAGCGTAATGAACGCGTTGCTTCAGCAAGGTCCGTTTGCTGCTCTGTTTGTCTGGCTGTTATTCTCTACCAAAAAAGAGGGGAGAGATCGCGAGGCTCTTTTGGTTAAACAAGCTCAAACACGGGAAGCAAAGCTGATGGAACACAATGAACGCATGGTGATCCAATTGGAGCGAAATACGTCAACCCTACAG
Organism: Brevibacillus sp. SKDU10; assembly: GCF_001645205.1. NCBI lineage: Bacteria > Bacillati > Bacillota > Bacilli > Caryophanales > Paenibacillaceae > Brevibacillus > Brevibacillus sp. SKDU10. The sequence goes on from NZ_LSSO01000014.1 coordinate 200, forward strand.
CAGATTGAACGAAGTCTATCTGGCTTGGAAATGGAACTGCAAGAATTAAAAGAAAAGGTAGAATAAAAGGAGGATACGCATATGGCAAAGCCGATTTTAATAATTGATGCAGGGCATGGGGGAGCTGATCCGGGAGCAATTGGGAATCAGATGCAGGAGAAGGATCTGACGCTACAAATTAGCTTGTACCAGCTACAAAGGTGCAGAGAGTTAAACCTTCCTGCTGCTATCACTCGGACAACAGATACCACACTTACCCCATCTCTGCGCACTACGCTCGTCAAACAAAGCGGGGCCACCTACTGTATTTCCAACCACATCAACTCAGGTGGCGGGGAAGGTGTGGAAGCGATTCATTCTATCTTTACTACCAATAGGCTAGCAAATGCTCTAGCTCAAGCCGTAGCTGCCGAGGGACAAAAATTCCGTAGAGTCTACACACGAGTAGGTGCTGATGGGCGAGACTATTATTTTATGCATCGTGAAACAGGTGCAGTAGACACGATCATTATGGAATATGGATTTATTGATCATGCTTTAGATTCACAAAAATTAAAAAATAATTGGAAACGCTATGCAGAAGCAGTGATCAAGGCTTTTTGCGGTCATATTGGTCATCCGTACTCTCCTGCTGTAGAAGCGCCTAACGACGATTTTGAATTAGCTGTGGATACTCTTGTCCAGGCAAAGATCATTACCTCTCCTGACTATTGGAAACAGAATGCCGTCTCTACTAGAACGGTGGCTGGTGAGTACGCTGCTCAACTGATTAAAAATATGGCAAAGTATCTGAAAGCAGGTGCGTGAGTGAAGGAACAGGGAAATATAACATTACTAGTTGCTGGAATAATCGGTTCCATAAAGCTACTAGCCGATACACTAGGCTACCAAATCATTACAGACGATCAGGTGAATGCCATTGCGAACGGGGTTTCGGCTGTCGTGACTATCCTTGCCGTGCTTTTAAATAATAGACAAGCAAAGCAACAATAGTATTTATGAACTCTATCATAATTTCTTTATCATCATGAATTGAGTTAACCTAAGCCTTCCAGCAATTTTGTAAGCTGGGAGGTTTTTTTGTTTTGTTACAGGTACGATTAGTATTAAAAGTAATTATGT
>NZ_LSSO01000015.1:0-36583 GCF_001645205.1 Brevibacillus sp. SKDU10
CTAATGACATTAGAATATCATTTTCAATACATCTTGCTGCATAGGTAGCAAGCTTCGTTCCTTTATTCACCTGGTAACTCTCAATGGCTTTAATTAGTCCGATGGTACCAATAGAGATTAAATCCTCGCTGTCCTCGCCGGTGTTTTCGAATTTTTTGACGATGTGCGCCACCAATCGCAAATTATGCTCAATTAATTTATTTCGAGCGATGGGGTCTCCCGTTGCCATTAATTTAAGATATTTCTCTTCTTCTACCTCGGGCAGCGGTTGCGGAAACGCATTGTTTTTCACATACGCCACAAACATAACCAATTCCTTAAACAGTAGCGAAAGCGCCACGAAGACACTTGACAAATCTGCCACCTCCCCTTCAGTCTGCTCCTCTCCCTATCCATATGTAGGCAATTGCCTATACGTGCCTGTACAGGAACAAAACTAATAAAATCTCGAAATAAAATAAATAACCTAAAATCGTATTAGCTATCAATAAAATTATAAGCTTGCTATTATCAAAAAAAGCCAGCTAATTAGCTGGCGAATACGAATGTAATCTAGATTTTAGGAGAACGTAACAATTCCCAACGTATTTAAGAACACAAGAATAATAAGAACAGGTAACACATATCTGACTAGTAGAAACCAAATCCCAAAGAAGCTTGTTGCCAGTTTGGAACCGCGTACGAATTCGGCCTGTAGTAGCTCTCGTTTCATTTTCGTAGAAACAAACAGAGCAATGAGCAAGGCTCCTAATGGTAGCAACAAGTTACTAACTAGATAATCTGCAGCTTCGAAAATACTTTTGCCAAAAATAAGTTTATCTGACCAAATACCAAATGACAAACAAGATGGTATTCCTAGTACAAATACCCCCATTCCAGCTATCCAAGAATAGCGTCGACGTTTGCTTGGATCTTTTCGCGTCAGAGATGCTACCGTTATCTCTAAAAGGGAAAAAGCAGATGTAATCGTGGCAAAAAAGAAAAGGGCCAGGAAACAAGCTAAAAAGAATCCTCCTAATGGTATCTGACTAAATACAGCAGGTAACACGTGAAAGAGTAGTCCCGGTCCTTGTGTAGGTGTAAATCCAAGTGCAAATACGGCTGGAAAAATCGCTAACCCTGCGAGCAAGGATATGAGTAAATTTAGACTTACAATGGAAACGGCTGATCGAGTTAAGCTTACTGATTTATCCAAATAGGATGTATAAGTAGCCATCGCAGATGCCCCAAGACTTAGTGCAAAAAATGATTGTCCCATCGCAGCTAAAATCGTGGAAGATTCGATTTTGCTCACATCAGGCTTTAAGAAGAAAACGATTCCTTCCCATGCGCCAGGTAACGTTAAGGCTCGTCCCATAAGCACAATAAACAAAATAAATAAAGCAGGAAACATATACTTATTGGCTTTTTCAATGCCATTTTGAACGCCGCGCGAAATGATGATAATTGTTAGCACGATAAATATAAATTGAGCAAATAACGCTAGATAAGGCTCGGAAATGACTTGCCCAAATAATTGCTCGTAATTCATATTGGGATGGCTTAAATTTCCTGTGACTGCCATGCCCAAATATAGTAAAATCCAGCCTCCTACTACACTATAAAAGGAAAATAGCAAAAAGCACGTGATAACTCCCATGATACCCAAGAAGTACCATTTGGTTCCGGGAGCTAATTCTCGGTAGGCAGACACCGCTTCCTTTCCTGTACTACGGCCAATCACAAATTCACATAGTAACAGTGGCAACCCAATCAGTAGAGTAAAGAATAGAAATAATAGAAAGAAGATTCCTCCCCCACTGGTTCCCGCTACATATGGAAATTTCCAAATTGCTCCTAATCCGATTGCCGATCCGGCTGCTGCCAAAATAAATCCAATTCGTGAAGTCCATTGTTCTGACTGATGACTCATACTATACTCCGCTCCTGACTTTTCTCTGCTACTTTCATTGGCCCCTCTAAAGGCCCCTAAAATTTATATTATACCTGATTTTTGTCCAATTCCAAAGTGCTTTATGACTAAACTTTCTTTTCTAACAAAGAGAATTTACGTATCCATTATAAAAAAGACGACAGGATGCTTGCTTCCCTGCCGTCTTTCCACATGATTTCGAACCTACATGCATCTATCTGCCTACAATGATTCGTTCCCTACAATCCTTTCGTCTTTTCTTGTGTAGGCATCTTCCCTATTTTTAAAAAAATATCAGACTGCACTTGTGAATTTTACTATTCTTTTCTCACTGTAAAATGTTCAACCGCAGTCTGTAAAGCTTTTGCCGTTCGATTCACTTCACTTGCAGAAGCGGCTACTTCTTCAATGGCGGCTAACTGCTGCTGAGAGGAGGAGGCTACGTTTTGTGTATATTGTGTAGCACCTTGAGCAATTTGTGATAATTGCTCTATAGTTGCCGTGACCTCCTCTGAACTAGCTGACATCTGTTCGGAGGAAGCGGATACCTCTTCAACTTGTCCGGTAATATTTTGAATGGACGAAACAATTTTTTCAAAAGCCTGTCCAGCTTGCTCGACAGCTTCTACCGTTTCTACTACCTCTTTTTCTCCTTTTGTCATGGAGTCCATTGCTTGTTGCGTGCCCTCCTGAATGCCTTGTACCAGCAATCTGATTTGATCTGACGATTCTTTTGATTGCTCAGCTAGTTTGCGCACTTCATTAGCTACAACAGCAAAGCCTTTTCCATCTTCACCTGCACGTGCCGCTTCAATCGCTGCATTTAATGCAAGCAGATTGGTTTGATTAGAGATTGTAGTAATGGCTCCAGTAATATGTCCGATTTCAGTAGAAACCTCATTTAAGATATTAATAACCATTACAGCTTCATTGACGGTTTGACTTAATGCTTTCATTTGTTCAATAGTATTTTGGATCACTATATTTCCTTGCTCGGCTTCTTTTGTTGCTTCGACAGCTACTTCTGCTACTTGAGAAGCAGATTGGGCAATGCGTTGAATTCCTGTAGCCATTTCTTCCATTGAACGTACACTTTCCATAGCCCCTTGCATCTGGGTTTCCGAACCGGCTGCTACCTGTTGAATATCGGCGGAAATTTGTGTCGTGGCTTGTGTTGTCTGTTCAGCGTGAACAAAAAGATTTTCTGAAGAGTCGACCATACTTGCTGTTGTTCGATCAATGCCCTTCACCACCTCTTCAATGCTACATAGCATCGCATTAAAGTTCTCTGCTAGTACCCCTATCTCATCCTTAGAAGTTACTGGCACACGAACAGTAAGATCTCCTTGTGCAGTCTGTAAAGATAGGTCAGATATATCTTTGATGCGCTTTAACGTATGACGAATCGCAAAGATACTGCCACCAAGTAAAAGACCACCCATGCATAAACTTATTAATACAGGTATTTGTAAGCTTTGCAAAAGATCTTTTTGCATCAAATCATAATCAAAGTTAATAGCGAGTACTGCCGAGACCTGATCGGAACGGTTCTTAATCGTGGTAAATACCGTTAAAATCTCTCTGTCTTCCATAAAAAAGGTTTTTGAAATACTTTCTCCCTTTTCCAATGCTGTTTGATAAGCGGTAAGCTGTGACGGATTAAGCTCGACCACAGTATTAGGCTTAACTCCCGCCTCGACAAGCTTATCACTTGCTAAAATAACCTTAAGCTGGCTCTTTTGATCTGTTTCAATAAGGTCTGGAGCAAATAGATAACCATCTGTTATATATTCCGCTTTTAAAGAATTATCCAACTTATTGGACAGACTTATAAACACGTTGGTGTACCCCGAATAGGTGCTTGAATCGTCAGCGAGTAGACGCTTCACGGCATCTATTTCTGAAGATAAGGTTTCAAGCTGGGTATCGACTGTTTTTGAAATTGCTGCAATTACTTGAATAAACATCTGTTTCTGACGATCGTACGATAAGACAATAGAAACCGAGGCAAATAATAAAATGATGACTGAGATGAAAGCTATCGCACGAAACGAAAGGCTTCTGTGATTCAAATGGTATCGCCCCCCACATTTTTCAGTGATTTGAACAGACCTATGCATTATCTATATCGTCAATATACATCAAAAAATTTAGGCCTAATTACTTACTATTTGTAAAAAATTCGAGATTATAGCTTTTTACACAAAAGAACAGGGTATTTTGTCCTGTTATTCTTCTTTTTTGTTTTGGGTATAACCACTTGACCAATACACGTCCTCCCAGCCTCTCACATATACTGGCAAGATAGTTAACAGTTCCGTCATTTTGGAAAGGAGGTCTTGGAATGACAACCTTATACCTTACAGAAACCGCATGGTCACAGATACGAAGGGCGGTTGGACATTATCCAGAATTAGAAACAGGTGGGATTCTTTTAGGCTATAAACAAGATGCCAAAAGTTGGATTATTACATTTGCTAGTGAACCTGGTCCTAATGCACTACGCATGGAGCATTCCATTTTATTTGATGATAAGTATCTTCACCGTATCATTAAGCGTAAAACACGACCTAATAGTAAAATACAGTACATTGGTGACTGGCACAGTCATACTATGCCGCGTCTTACGCCCAGTCGAACCGACAAAAATACGTTTGTTCAAAAAAGCAATCAAAATGAATATCGTTCGGATTCACCTATCATGTTGATTGTCGGATATAACCGACAGAAACAGCTAATGGCTCGTGGATACTTTCTAGAAAGAGGGATTCGTTCTTTCTCTAGGATCGAAGTTCAAACGTCGCAAGCCGCTCAATAGCTAATTTAAATGCTTGAGTCGCTTTATTCGCCCCAGATATCTGTTGGTTTTTCGCTACCACTACAATAGCGTATCGAGGACTATTAGCAGGAGCAAATCCAGCAAACCACTGATGCACCTTAGGCTCTCCTTTATATAAGACCTGTGCAGTTCCGCTTTTACCAGCAACAGATAACGGCAGGTCTTTCAAGGAGCTGCCCGTACCTTGTCGGACAACCTCCTGTAGAAAACGCGAGAGCTTTTGCGAAGTAACCTTATCCACTCCTACTTTAGTTAAATCCTTCTGTGAAAACTCATAAAAACGACTTCCATTTCGATATTCAATATCCGAGACAAGGCGAGCTTCTTTTGCTGTACCGCCTCTGGCAATCATAGCCATCATATTTGCTGCTTGCAAAGGAGATATTTGTACATCTCGCTGACCAATGGCTGTCTGAATGAGAACACCCTCATCATTTGGTGAAACCTCTTTAGCAAACACTTGTCCACTTTCTTCACCATCTAGTTGTGTAAAGTTCTCCATTTTATACAACTGGTCAATCTGCCAGCCAACCTGCTTGGTCAGTCCCATTTTCTCTGCTTGCTTCTGGATCCGTTCTCCTCCTAAACGCTTGGCGATTTCTGCAAAAGTAATATTACATGACTCTGCAAAGGCCTCCAGCATCGTTACGTGTCCGTGACCTTCTTTTTTCCAGCAGGAGAATCCGTATTTCCCATAGCTGCCTTCACAGGTAAAGGTTTCACTAGGGGATACAGCCCCATCCTCTAGTGCAGCAGCAGCTACGACTGTTTTGTAAACCGACCCTGGTGAAATCTGAATCAACGCTTGGTTTTTCCAATTCCCTTCTTCCACATTCACCTTTGTTGGATCAAACTTGGGACGAGAAGCCATTGCCAGGATATCACTATTTTTCACATCGAGCACTACGATCGCCCCAGCTTCGATTCCTGCCATATCCATTGCTTGTTCCATAAATGCTTGAATTTGGCGATCCATTGTTGTTTTAACTGTCAATGGATAAAAGGCATTATCCTCTATCGAAAATCTGGTATCCAATCCACTCAATGGATTTCCTTGACCATCTACATAATAAGAGAGGATGGAGGGCTGCATTCCTTGTAAAAATCGATCGAACGTTCTCTCCAGTCCTGAAGAACCAATAGGGGTATCTGGCATCATTTTTCCATTTCGCAAATCATCTGGATATAATTGTGCAATTCGCTCAGGATTTTGACTTACATACCCGATCACCTGTTTAGCGATACCTGTTGGAGCATAGCGTTCCGTCATTGCTACGGATAAAATGCCCGGAATTTTTAAATCATTAATTTGCTTCATCTGTTTTTCATTTAACTCAATCATATTTCCAGCGAAGTCACGCAAAGGAGCCGGATTTTTTCCTTTCTGAATCATTTTCATGATTTCAGACTCCCTGCTTTGCACAATCTCTGCTACCTTTCTAATCTTCTCATTTACCTCCGCATTTCCACGAGCCAATGGAAAAATAATGAGCGCATTCTTTTCTACGCCTGTAAGTGGTTCTCCATGACGATCTGTGATTTCGCCTCGACCACTGTTTAATGTAATAGCTTGCTGTCTTTGCCTAACCGCCGCTTTAACCAAATCAATTTTATGAGGGGAAAACGAATTAGTTGCTGCTACCTGAATCCACCAAAGCCTAAGTAATAAGCCCCCGAACAACAAACTAATGATTAATAGGATGAAAAAGCTTCTGCGTTTATTTAGCACCTGCAGGTCCATTTTCTTTCTAACCTCCTCTCTTTTTTCTCACCAGTATCTCCCTCTAGGCACTTTTTCAAACCAAAAAGACCCACACCATATAAGATGGCATGAGTCTTTTTCCATTCATGTAATAGCTATGCTTATTCAAAAAAACATTGGTTCTTATCATGCAAGATGTTGTGAATCTTTGTAGAGAGCAGATCAAGTGCTACCTTGTTATAGCCACCCTCTGGAATAATGATATTTGCATAGCGCTTAGTAGGTTCGATAAATTGCAAATGCATAGGACGAACAACATTTAAATATTGTTGGACAACACTGTCTAAACTACGTCCGCGCTCCTCAATATCGCGCTGAATACGCCTCACGATGCGAACATCGGCATCTGTATCAACAAATACCTTAATATCCATCATATCGCGAATACGTTGGTCTTCTAAGATCAACATACCTTCAAGGATAATAACATCGGCTGGCTGGACATGGACTGTCGTTGCCGCTCTGGTATGCTCCTTAAAATCATATTGCGGTTTTTCGATTGCTCGATAGTTGAGTAGCTCATGGAGGTGTGTTAGCAACAGGTCATTATCAAAAGCAAATGGATGGTCGTAATTTGTTTTTACACGCTCATCCATTGTCATGTAGCTTTGATCCTTGTAATAAGAATCCTGCTCAATCATCAAGACGCTCTCGTCTTTAAACTGGCGGTATAATTCTCTTGCAACGGTGGTTTTACCGGACCCGCTTCCCCCGGCTACCCCAATCAGTACGGGGCGACCCATTCTATAGCTCCTTCCTCATCATGTCATAAGGCTTCACCGGTTGGTTAACCTTCATTTTGACCAATGACATTGGATGACGTGCTGCATCTAATGCTTCATCGGTGACATGGTGCCAAATTTGTTCTACCTGTTGTGCAAAGAATGTATCTGGTCCAAAGAATTCTACCTTCGAGCCCACTTTAAAGTGGTTGCGCACTTGAACAGTTGCAATGCTTGTAGCCGGATCGTAATCCATAACCAATCCCGCAAAATCGTAAGGGATCGGATGATCTGGTTCACCAAAGATTTGTTCTTGTGTACTTGGGCTTCCGTAAAAGAATCCAGTGGACAGCGTACGCGGCGCAGCCTTATACACTTCGTCGATCCACTCTTGTTTGATCTTGAAGTCTTTCGGATTTTCAAAGTAAGAGTCAATTGCCATGCGATATGCACGGGAAACGGTCGCTACATAATGGATAGACTTCATCCGGCCTTCCACTTTTAAGGAATCAACACCGGCTTCAATCATATCAGCAATATATGGTAGCATGCTTAAATCCTTCGGAGACATCGTATATTGCTCGTCTCCTTCAGCAAACAATGTCTTGGCACCGTTTTTCTCTGCCTCTTCAAAGTTAAATCCGTCTTCGAATAGATCATATTTCCAACGACAGGATTGTGCGCAGCCTCCACGGTTAGAATCACGCATTGCCATATGATTAGACAATACGCATCGACCGGAATAAGCAATACACATCGCGCCGTGAATAAACGCTTCGATTTCTACATCAACATGAGATTTTATATCATAAATTTCTTTCATGGAAACTTCACGTGCTAGCACGACACGGGAAATTCCTTCGTCTTTCCAAAATTGAACAGAGCGCCAGTTCGTTGTGGAGGCCTGAGTGCTCAAATGAACTTCAATTTTAGGAGCCGCCTTCTTACATGCCTGAATCAAAGCAGGGTCTGCTACGATAACCGCATCAATTCCAATATTTTGCAGCTCTTGGTAATACTCTGCCATACCGCCTAAATCTTCGTTGTGGGCAATAATATTGGTCGCTACAAATACTTTAGCTCCGTGAGCATGGGCAAATTTAACCCCTTCACGCATTTCATCATAGGAGAAGTTATCAGCATTCGCACGCAAGCTGTATACTTGACCACCGATATATACGGCGTCTGCTCCATAGCGAATCGCAAACTGTAATTTTTCTAGGTTACCTGCTGGAGCCAGTAACTCAGGCTTAGCAATCACCGGTTTCAATCCGGCTTGGTTTGGAGTTATAATCGTGCTCAAGATGATTCACCTCTCAATTTCAATATTACGCAAGTCTTCTTTCCCATTTAAGCATGGTAAGGAATTGGTGGTTTATAATAAAATCCAGTGTTTAAAGGTCGATTTTTTGGTTGCAGAGCTTCCATTTTTTGCAGAAACTCAGCCGCTTTATCACGATATTGTTCTACATCAGAAACGCACAAATCTAATGCTTCACGATATAGCTTCGTCACTGCGATTACATATTCAGATGTATGCAGCAATCCTTCAATTTTCAAACTGTCCAATTCACCATTCACAAAGTCCTCAAGACCATCAACCATACAAATATCTTCTGCACTGATAATATGAGTCCCATGGGCATCTTCATAAACAGGATAGCTAATATTGCGGCGTTTTTCTTCCTTCACATACATGCCGCGATCCATACTGGTATCTTCCTGCTCCATATCGCGTCCTTGATGACCAAAATAAGCCGAGACAAGATCACGTTTGGATTGGAAAATGCAGGTTGGTCCATGTATTTGTGCTTGAATTTCACATTTTGCTTCCTGCTGATTTTCGATCGTCTCATCTATGGTCAATTCACGTGCCAATACAGCACGGCTTGCCCCTTTTTCTGCCCAATAATTAATGGTATCGTAGCTTGTGGATAGCATTTCCATGCTCCAGTGTAGCTTTAGCTTTGGAGCCACTTGTTTAGCAGCAACCAGCACAGCAGGGTCACCGAACACTACCGCATCTGCTCCTACTGTTTCCAAATGAATGAGAAAATCGTCTAATCCATCTAATTCTTCATTGTGCAATAACGAATTTATATTGATGTACACCTTAGCACCCTTGCTATGTGCCAAGCGAATCGCTTCGTCTATTTCTTCAACGGTAAAGTCTCCTGCATTGCGTAGTCCGTAGCGTGCTTCTCCAATGCTTAGAGCATCCGCACCGGCCTCAATTAGCGGCAGGACATCAGCTAATTTTTTTACCGTAACCAATAGTTCAGGCTTTTTCACGCACTGCCCTCTCCTCTCGTCTGCTTTACACTAACCGCGATCCCATCCCCTATAGGTACAATTGACGTTTCTAGTTGGGGGTGTCCCATGAGATGCTTATTAAATCCATCAATCTTCTCAACCATTTTCTTTTGCCGTTTTCCCGCCGCTTGCGGATCGGTAACAAGACCACGGTATAAAACATTGTCCGTAATTACTAAACCTCCTTCTTTTAACAGAGGAAGGTATAATTGTAAAAAGGTGAGGTATTGCCCTTTAGCAGCATCAATAAACAGACAATCAAACTCATATGACCCAGACAAACCCTTTGTCGCGTCACCCTCAATTAGTTCAATTCGATCTTCTAAGCCAGCTTCCTTAAAAGAAGCCAACGCGCGGGTGATTCTTTCTTCATCAAGTTCCATTGTTACTATTTTTGCCGTAGGAGCAGCTTCAGCCAGCCAGATTGTTGAATAACCAATGGCTGTACCTACTTCCAAGATGCTTTTGGGTCTTTTGATTAACAGTAAGGTACGTAAGAATTGAGCCCCAGTCAATTGAATGATAGGGATATTCTCTTCATGTGCCTCCTGCTCTAGTCGCGTTAATAGCGGGGAGCGCTGTGGAATGAGATTTTGTAAATAATGATCTATCGCAGGGTTCGTAATCATGTGGAAGGTCCCCCGTTCTCTTTCAACCAGATAATATACATTTTGGTATAGAATCTGTCATAAACTAATTCACAACCGTTCTATTATAACACATTTCGCCAAAACAGCCACTATCGTTTTGTTACCAACTTCCTTGACTTTTCGCATTTTTGGAAGCATGTTCTGCAAATGTTTTAGAGAAATAATGCTCCTGTGTCCCGTCCTTTTTCGTCACAAAGAAGAAGTATTCGTTTTTTTGCGGATTTACGACTGACTCAAGCGACGCTCTACCAGGACTCGCAATGGGCCCAGGTGGCAGGCCCTCATGGAGATACGTGTTATATGGACTCGCTATCTTTAAATCATCAAATGTAATGCGATCACGTTGCTTGCCTAAGATAAATTGTACAGTGGCGCATGATTGTAATTTCCAGCCATCACGCATGCGATTATAAAAAATTCCGGCTACAATTGGCCTCTCATGATCTACTACCACTTCACGCTCGACAATCGCCGCCAAATTAACAGCTTCATCCATTGTTAATTTGTGCTTCTGTATTTGTTCGCTCCATTCTGGCTTCCATTCTTTTTCAAACTGCCCCAGCATTTTGGCGATAATCTCATGCTCAGTTGCTCCCTTACGAACCTCATAGGTTTCTGGGAACAAATATCCCTCTAGCCGATATTTTCGCCCTTCTTTCTTTGGAATAGACGAGACAAATGGAAATTCAGGGAAATCTCCTTCATTTATTTCCTGTATAAAAATATCTTTCTCAATTAGCCCTTTTTTAGCAAGCGCATCTGCAATCTGGCCTACATTCCACCCCTCTGGTATGGTAAAGCGTGCCACTTCTGCTTGAGTTCCTTCGCTTAGCATTTTAATCAATTGCTCAATGGTTACTTGCTGATCAAACTGATAGGTTCCTGCTTTTAGATCACCAGCTACTCCCTGATAGCGAACATAATACGAGAATAGAGTGGCATTTTTAATAATGCCATTCTGCTCTAGCAATGCAGCTATCTGCTTGACACTAGAACCTGGAGGGATATCTACTTCGGCTGTAGCTGTGATTGGACTTGGTTGCAGCTGTTGATTTACATAATAGGTTCCCACGCCGCCCACGACTAGGACAAGCAATGCAAACCAAAGCAATCCTTTTACGATAAACCCACCGCTTCGTTTTTTCCGCGATCGGGATTGATTCCTCAATAATTCCTGTCTCTCTTCACTACCTTTTGCCAAGCTCACACACTCCTCCTCACATTACATCGCCATTCATTATACAAAAAGATCAAATATCTTGCACGTTTTGATAGAGTCTTATCGTTTATCTATCAATTTTTACCAGTATTTTTTATATCTGCAAAAACTCTTCTCAGCAAATGAGCCTGATAAAGAGAATCATCATCCAACTGCTCAATCTCTGTTAAACGAAACCATCTTGCTTCCCTAATTTTTGTTCCTTCTATCTGAATGGTGCCTTCGTTCACCGTCGCTGTAAAAACATTGCACACCACTGAGTCTTTCGTTTCATCAACAAATTGATAAATACCTGAAAGACTGGTTAACTCTACTTGTAGACCCGTTTTCTCAGCTACTCTTTGCACAGCAGCATCCATAATTTTTTCCCCGGCTTGTACAATTCCTGATGGGATGTTCCATACGCTTCCAAGTTCTTCGCTATCTTCTCGAATCAGTAAAAATTGATCTTCCTGTGCAATTACCGTACTTACCATTTTTGTCGCCATAAGCTCCCTCTTCCATCTTTGATTAAAAAAAGCATGAGCTACTGAAGAAAAGTCATCATCCCTGTGACGTCCTTTTCTCCAGTGGACCCATGCTAGTTTTTACTATGTCATCAAATACTAGTTCTCTTCGCTTTCCAATTCGTCGATCAATGTTTCAAAGGTAGCTTCTACAGCATCCCATTCAGCATCATCTTCAATCGGCTCAAGAATGTCGCTTCCGTCGTAGCGCAAGAAATGAATTTCATACTCCTCGTCATCTTCCTGATCAACTGGAACTAAAACTAAATAATTACGATCTTCCACTTCTAGGATGTACATAATGCGGAAATCACGGGTAGCTGAATCGTCTTCTCCTTCCTCCACCAATGCGATCACGTCGCCTACTTCATAGTCATTTTGCATGTCTTCACTCATTGTTTTCACCTCGAATTAGCATCCAAATACCCCTGAAGGATGAGTACGGCTGCCATTTTATCAATTACTTTCTTGCGCTTTTGGCGACTCACATCAGCCGATATTAACATTTTCTCCGCTGCCATCGTCGTCAATCGCTCATCCCAGAGATGAACGGGCAACCCTGTCCGCTCCTTCAGTTGCTCAGCAAAAGCTTGACAGTATTCACCCTTAGGGCCAATCGTGCCATTCATATTCTTCGGCAGACCGACCACAAGTGCTTGTACTTGGTACGTCGCAATCCATTCTTCGATACGCCCAAAATCATTTTCTTTGGACGAGCGTCTAATCGTTTCGATTCCTTGAGCAGTCCAACCTAGCTCATCGCTTATTGCGACGCCTATGGTCTTTTCACCCACATCCAATCCAAGTATTCGCATAATTATCTCCTATGATGTTATGAACCTTTTGGTGACAAGTAAGCTTTCACCATTTCTTCAATTAGCTTGTCGCGTTCAATTTTACCAATCAAACTGCGAGCATTGTTATGGCGAGGAATAAATGCAGGATCTCCTGATAATAAGTATCCTACAATCTGTGTAATCGGATTATAGCCTTTTTCTTGTAGAGCGCTGTATACTTCTTCCAAAGTGGCGCGTACTTCAGCTTCACTTGCTTCCTTTGGAGCGCTAAACTTCATGGTATTGTCCATAGACATAGCCTAACACCTCGCTTTATTTAAAAATGAGCATATAATGAATAACTCACTTTTCGTGTTTATCGGAAAGGCAAAGGATTCACCCGCAAAGCGAATGAATCCAGTTCACCTTATTACTCTATATTGTAGACGTTTTACCTATTGGTTTGCAACTGCCTGTCCTTCGACTACACTTGCAACAATAGAAAGTGCTTCGCCTAACTTAGCAGGTTCCTTACCACCCGCTTGTGCCATATCAGGGCGACCGCCACCGCCGCCGCCGCAACGTGTAGCAACTTCCTTGACGATTTTACCGGCATGGAATCCTTGACTCATCAGGTCTTTGGTCACACCAGCTACAATGTTTACCTTATCTCCTTCAACCGAACCAAGCACAATTACAGCAGAGCCTAGTTTATTTTTAAGCTCATCGACCATACCGCGGAGGTTATCCATATCCGTTGCAGATACTTGAGTAGCCAAAAGCTTTACACCTTTAATTTCTTGTACCTGCTCTGTGAGAGTTCCTGCTTCAATATTGCCCAATTTTGTACGTAGCGACTCAGCTTCGCGCTGTGATTCCTTCAATTGAGCTAACACGCCTTCTACGCGAGCAGGAGTTTCATGCAACTGTGGTGACTTAACCGCTTGTGCCACTTCTTTTAGTGTGCTTAGCTGTTGATTTAAATATTGATAGGCACCGCGACCTGTCACCGCTTCAATACGGCGTGTGCCAGCCCCAATGCCGCTCTCGCTTAAAATTTTAAAGAGACCGATCTCCGCTGTATTTCCTACATGGCAACCACCGCACAGCTCAATGCTGAAGCCCTCAACATTAACTACGCGCACAATGTCTCCATACTTTTCGCCAAAGAGCGCCATCGCACCCAATTCTTTGGCCTCAGCAATCTTCATGTTCGAAATGCTTACAGGTAAGTTACTCCAAATTTGCTCATTTACGATTTGCTCGATACGCCCCAGCTCTTCTGCTGTAATGGAGCTGATATGTGTAAAGTCAAAGCGAAGTCGCTCAGGAGATACCAAAGAACCTGCTTGATTTACATGTGTTCCTAGAACATCTTTTAGAGCTTGGTGCAGCAAATGCGTTGCTGTATGGTTTTTAATCGTAGCGTTGCGTCCTTGTTGGTCTACTTCAGCCGCAACCTGATCTCCTACATGCAACGTACCGGCTTCAATAAGAACCTGATGAACGTTTTGACCATGAGGCCCTTTTTGTACGTCAATCACGCGTGCTTTAACCGTATCTGCTGTCAAAGTTCCCTCATCATTAATCTGCCCGCCGCTCTCTGCGTAGAAAGGTGTACGATCGAGCACCACTTGGCAGGTAACACCCTCTTGTGCTTCTTTTACAAGCTGATTGTCAATAATAATTGCTTCAACTTTAGCGTCAGTAGACAATGTTGTATACCCGATAAATTCACTTGCTACTGTTAATTCCGACAATGGCCCGCCCTGCGTCTGCATGCTGTCTACATCCTGACGAGCTGCACGAGCGCGTTCACGTTGCTCTTCCATTGCCTGTTCGAAGCCATCGCGGTCAACAGAAAGACCATGCTCCATTGCGAAATCCTCTGTCAAGTCGATTGGGAAGCCGTATGTGTCGTACAATTTAAAGGTATCCTGACCGCTTAGCTGGCTGCCACCAGAAGCCTTTGTAGCTGTTACCATACCCTCTAAAATGGACAAACCTTCCTCCAATGTTTCATGGAAGCGTTCTTCCTCAGCACGAATTACACGTTCGATAAAGTCACGTTTTTGAACCACTTCTGGGTAAAATTCTCCCATCATATCGCCAACTGTTTTAGTCAATGTGTACAAGAATGGCTTCTGAATTCCAAGCATTTTACCCATGCGAACAGCACGGCGAAGCAAGCGACGAAGCACGTAACCGCGGCCTTCATTCGAAGGCAAAGCCCCATCTCCAATAGCAAACGTAACTGTACGCACGTGATCTGCAATTACTTTTAGTGCGACATCCAGCTCATCATTGGTTTTGTAAGATACACCTGAAATTTTGCTCGTCTGTTCAATTAACGGGAATAACAGGTCTGTTTCATAGTTGTTATCAACATTTTGGATAATAGAAACCATACGCTCCAAGCCCATACCTGTATCAATATTTTTCTTAGGCAATGGAGTATAAGTACCATCAGGATTATGGTTAAATTGGGAGAATACTAGATTCCATACTTCTAAATAACGTTCATTCTCCCCACCAGGATACAATTCTGGATCGCTTGGGTCATTCCCAAATGCTTCACCGCGATCATAGAAAATTTCCGTATTCGGACCGCTCGGGCCTTCTCCGATATCCCAGAAGTTCCCTTCTAAACGAACAATTCTCTCTTCTGGTATGCCAATTTCCTTATTCCAAATTTCAAATGCTTCATCATCTTCAGGATGAATTGTAACCGACAATTTTTCTGGGTCAAAACCAATCCATTCAGGACTTGTCAAGAACTCCCATGCCCAATGAATAGATTCCACTTTGAAATAATCCCCGATAGAGAAGTTACCCAGCATCTCAAAGAAGGTATGATGACGCGCTGTACGTCCTACGTTTTCAATGTCATTTGTACGAATGGATTTTTGGGCATTCGTAATGCGTGGATTCTCAGGGATAATTCGTCCATCAAAATATTTCTTTAACGTAGCTACCCCACTGTTAATCCACAACAAAGATGGGTCATCCACCGGTACTAAAGATGCACTTGGTTCAATTCGATGTCCTTTGCTCACAAAGAAATCTAAATACATTTGACGAACCTGATTACCTGTCAACTTCTTCATGCTGTTTTCCTCCTTTATTTTTCAACACGAGGGAATGACCAACTTCTTTTTCATTCGGTCCACCATCGTCTTTGTATACGTTTGCTTACCTTCAGAAGACAAATAAAAAAAGCCCTCATCCCCTCAGGGACGAGAGCTATTGTCTCGCGGTACCACCCTGCTTACAGAACTCTCATTCTCCAACACTGAAACAGTGCTTGTCTTATGAGAGAATCTGTCGCTTTCATGACCATAACGGGGTCCTGCCGCCGGTTTTTCCGGTCTTCGGAGTAGCCTTCGGTTGTCCTTCTTTTGGATGCTCTTTCAGCCAGGGAGCGTCCTCTCTTGGAAAAGGGTGCAACCTACTCGTTCCATCAACGATCTAGTCGCTATATAATTGATTTCAGTGAATAACGTTTCAACGTCATTATAGTGTTTTTTTCTAAGTCATGTCAACTTTGAGTTCGAATCAAAATAACGCGTTGAATGATCACTTTTAGTACAGCGAGTACGGGTACAGCCAAGATCATCCCGACCACTCCCGCTATCGCTTCTCCTGCAAGCAAAGCAAAAATAATCGTGAGCGGATGAAGATGAAGTGTTTTTCCCACAATATTGGGCGAAATGATATTCCCTTCAATGATTTGTATGACTACGTTTATCCCTATAACAAATAAGGCTTGTTTAGTAGAAATCGTAAGGGCAATCAACAACGCAGGCACAGCACCAATCAAGGGCCCAATAAAGGGAATAATGTTGGTTAAAGCCACAAAGCAAGCTAAGACAAAAGGATAGGGCATCTTAATTGCCCAGTATCCAATAAAAACCAGCACTCCTACCATGAGAGACACAACCATTTGTCCATGAATATATTTTCCCAGCGAATCGTTAATATCTCGCAAGGCTACTTGGGTTTGTCGACGGAACCTCCGAGGGACCCATAAGATCAGACTCCGATGAATTTCTTTCATATCTTTTAATAGATAAAATGCAATAAAGGGAACAACCGCATACCCCAGCACCTTTCCCAGCGTCCTTTTAGCGCCATCCACAAATGAAGAAATATCCCGCGACATTTTTTCCTGCGATTGAATAATAGCCCGATCGACACCATGCTGGACACTATCCGGCAAGAAATATTTATGTGCCTCCCACTCCTGCATCCATGTCTCATACCAGCTCGTTAAACGGGGCAGGTCGTCTGATAGTTCTATCATCTGTTTCGTAAAAACCGGAATAGCATTCATCAAAGTAATGACTACCAGTAGTACGAACCCCAAATAAATCAAAAGAAGAGCCGTTAAGCGCGGTACCTTCCTTTTTTCTAAACCCGCAACGACAGGATGCAGCAAATAAGCAATAATAAGCCCCGCAAAAAATGGAAGAGTTACCTCTTCAATCAAAAAATACAGAGGTTTCAATGCAGGGCGTAGCAACACAAACAGATTAGCTATCATTAGCAATAAGATAATTGACACAGTGATATGATAAAAACGATAGCGTTTTTGTTGCGGTGTTGGCTGTTTTGTCAGTTGTTCCATGGCATATCCCCCATATCCTTGCTAAAAACTCCTTTTGGTAGGATGTGCGAAACAGAGAGGAAAAATGCGGGAGTGCTGTTATTTGAATCCAAAACAAAGCAACCTGCTCCATCTAAGGAAACAGGTTGCTTTTCATTACTTTTTTCTATGGGTAAAAATCTACTGCCACACATTACATGCATTCCAGTTTGAATAAAGGATTAACGTGCAAACGAACGCTTTACAAAACGACCTAGTCTCTGAATATCTCGCTGGGAAAACTTCATTTTTCCCCAATCGCTAAAGAATTTTTGACTCCGCTTAGACCTCATCAAATATCCAATAGCAGCTACGATCCCACTCATGATCAAAGTTCGAAAAATTCCGCGTCTCATTTAGCAGCCTCCTTCAGATTCTCATGGGGTAAGATTGAGGTGTTACGCTTGTGCTCTTAGCTCTTGGTCATCTAAGAACAAGTCATTTAACGATTCTAATGAACCGTCTTCTTCTACCTGATAAATAGAAGAAATCTGGTCTCCAGACATGCTCATCTCAACATAACAATTCCAGCAGTAGTACTGATTCGTTCCAATTTTACCAATATCTTTTGATGAACAATTGGGGCACGTCATCATGCAAAATAACCTCCTAAACGCTAATGCGCCTTAAATCCGGTGTGCCTGGGGATAATAAGGTGTTCGTTTCCGATTGATACAGGCGATGTCGCATTAATTCGCTTGCGTCCTTCGGTAATATCGGCAATCCACCCGTCCGACAACTCATACCCTACCATCCTTTCCCAGTCAACAGAAAAATAAACATCTTCCACTTTTCCTAGCCAAGCACCGGTCTCTGTTACAGCTTGTTTTCCTTTTAGTGCATGCTCACCTGTAAATAGGCAGAACATTTGATTCGTATCTAGATGGCGCATTGAGGTCACAACGTGCTTGTCCTCTACAGTGATGAAATCGTCCCCGATTGTACCGATATGGTTGGAATGAATATAGCGTCCCTGCTGGAACCAGCCTGCTTCTTGCAAAACCAGACCAATGACTTGCAAGTGAAGATCACAGAGGATATCTCGGACAATCCCAATTTCTTCGCCGGTATTCATGGCCAAAACTGGCAAGCCTACTACGTCCAATGCTCTCTTCATGGGCATCTCCTCCCGTTATGTTAGTATTGCGGTTGGGATGCCCTTATATCCTGCCAAAACTGTTCCACCTAAACCAAACCTTCCTTTATCCGTACAAACGTAGCCGATCTTGCAAGTAGCTATAACGAATTCCTTCCTCATCATTTTGCACCGCAATGCGAAAAGCATCTGGATCGCCACACATTAGCAAAAATGACTTGCTACGTGTTACACCCGTGTAAATTAATTTTCTGCGTAACATACGATAATAGTTACGTACCAAAGGTAAAATAACAATTGGAAATTCACTGCCCTGTGATTTGTGCACCGAGCAACAGTAAGCCAAAGTAAGCTGGTGATATTGTGATCGGCGATATACAACTTCTCGTCCTTCAAAGGAAACCACTAGCTGCTCTTCATTTTCCTCATTTTCTGTAGGACGAAAAATAGCAACGACTTCACCCATGTCTCCGTTGAATACCTGCTCGTCCGCATTATTAACCAATTGAAGCACCTTGTCCTTTACCCGAAAAACCGTTTCACCAAAGGTTACCTCTCGCTTCTGTTCCGAAGGCGGGTTGAATAGAAGCTGCAGCTCTTCATTGATGTGATTCACACCAGCTACCCCTTTGTACACTGGGGCAAGAACCTGTATATCTTTTGCTGTATATCCTTTATTTACGGAACTGGAGCAGATTTGTTTCACAACTTCAACAACATTTTGTGGCGAAGTTGTGAAAAATCTCCGATCCTGGGTTGGAGCAAGTAAATCTTGTGGTACTTTTCCCGCCCGAATGTCATGAGCTAATCGAATAATGGAGGATTCTTCTGCCTGCCGATAAATGTCTGTCAGTTGGACAACCGGAATCACATTTGACTCCAGCATATCAAACAAAACATTTCCTGGACCTACAGAAGGCAATTGATCAGGGTCTCCTACCATCACAACATTTATATCCTTCGGGAGACAGCGGAATAACTGATTGGCTAGCCAAACGTCTACCATCGACATTTCATCAATAATAATCATTTTGCCGCGAACCGGGTTATCTTGATCGTGCTCAAAGCTCTCACCTTTCCAACCAAGAAGACGATGAATCGTCATCGCTGGCAATCCTGTTGTCTCAGACATACGCTTTGCTGCCCTACCAGTAGGAGCTACCAGTAAAATAGGAAACGGATTATCTTGTGTGTCATATTTCTTCATGTCCAAACTAATTCCCTGCAAATTTGCAAAAACATGGCAAATTCCCCTAATGACTGTTGTTTTACCCGTACCAGGTCCTCCAGTCAGTAGCATTAGTCCCGAATCCATTGCTTTTTCTACTGCTTCTCTCTGCTTAGATGCATAGCTAATCCCCAATTCTTCCTCTACTTTTCCAATCGCTTGGTAAAACTCAGAGGCCGGATAGCTATCAGGATTTTCTCTTGAGGCAAAATAATGAAGTCGTTTTGCCAGACCAATCTCTGCAAAAAACAAGGACGGAAGATAAACGCGCTCTTCCTCCCAGTGTACTTTGTTATCCATTACCAATTGTTCAATCGCGCTCTTTACATCCTCTGCCTCGAAAACGTGTCCGCCGCATTCCGTCAATAGCGAAATCGCCCGCGTGATTAATTCTTCATGGGGGAAATATACATGCCCCTCGCTATAACCGGCTTCTTGTAAACCATACAGGCATGCTGCCATCACTCGTTCCTGGGACGATGCCGCAATCCCTGTGGATAGGGCAATCTCGTCTGCACGTTTAAAACCGATGCCTTGCACATCCTCAATGAGTTTATATGGAGTTTCTGTCAATACAGTCATGGTATTATGCTTATAAGCTTGATAAATACGTAAAGCTAAATGAACACCAATTCCAAATTCGTATAAAAAAACCATGGTACGTTCTAAAGATTGATGCTCTAGGACTGATTCATAGATTTGCTTCGCTCGTTTAGGAGAGATACCTGGAATAGCGGCTAAATCGTCGGGATTTTCAGCAATGATGGTAAGTGCATCGACTCCTAAATGTTCCACGATCCGCTTTGCCAGCTTTTTGCCAATCCCACTAAAAAGTCCACTTGCTAAATACTTTTCAACACCCGACTTGGTTTTTGGTGTTTCACGCTCGTAGCGTTCAGTCACATACTGCTTTCCGTATTTAGGATGATCTTTCCACTCACCATAAAAGGTATACGTCTCATCCTCGTGAGGACGCGGAAAATGCCCTACAACAATGACTTCTTTATCTTTAATCGGTTCCGTTGTCTCTTCCACTTTAAAACGAATGATGGCATACCAGTTCTCTTCGTTATAAAAAATTTCGTGTTTTACTTGTCCTCGGATATAGGTCTCACGAAACAACGGGAGGGCCTGTTGCTGCACGGTAGTACGCCTCCTTTTTCTATAAAGCCTTGGCTTTGGAAGACTTCTGGAGCCCGGCAAAGCCTTGAGCTGAACTGCTTTATTAAGCTTTTTATAAGTAAAGATCCATCGTAAAAAAAATTCCACTATCCGATGTGATAGTGGATGTGCGCTACTTTATTGTACTTTGCTGAAAAGGGTTTTGACAACTTGATTCGAACAAGCGTTCCAAACCTTTCACAACTAATTAAGCTTATAACAAACTGTATATTTATTCTTTATTTTACTAAGCGATTTACGATCTGTACAATTTTTTGAGCTGCTGTTGTTACTTCTTCTTTTGTGTTGGTCATGCCAAAACTAAAGCGTATAGCTGTATGTGAGCGCTCCTCGGGCAAATTCATAGCTGTAAGCACATGAGATACCTCCAACGAGCCTGATGTACATGCAGAACCACTTGCTGCTGCAATACCAACCAAATCCAGATTAAACAGCATTGTCTCCGTATTTACCCCTAAAAAGCTAACATTTAAAATGTGGGGCAAAAATTGTTCCTGATGACCATTTACCTCAAAAGCAATACCTGCTTCCCTAAAAACCTGCAGCATAGCTTCACGCATATCTAAATATTTTTGTCGACGCTCCTCCCGGTCGGAGCGTATTAGCTCGATTGCTTGAGCAAACCCTACAATACCAGCGAGATTTTCAGTCCCCGCCCGTCGCTTACGTTCCTGTGCTCCCCCGTGTAAATACGGAGTAATTGTCGTTTTACGTCCCATGCACAACGCGCCGACACCTTTTGGTCCATTGATTTTATGGGCAGATAAAGAAATTAAATCGACAGGTAGCTCATTTGCCTTCATGCGCAATAAACCAAAAGCTTGTACACAATCTGAATGAAATAGAATTCCTTGCTCCTGTAAAAAGCTCCCTATTTCTTGAATGGGTTGAATTGTCCCAACCTCATTGTTTCCATACATAATAGAAACCAAAATGGTATCGGGACGAATCGCTTTTTTAACATCGTCCAGGCTAACCATTCCCGTTTTATCCACTGGTAAATACATTACTTCAAATCCCATCCGCTCTAAATGCTCACAAGCATGCAATACCGCATGATGCTCGATCTGAGTTGTAATAATATGTTTACCTTTTTGTTCATTAGCAAGCGCTCCACCGATCAATGCCATATTATCAGCTTCTGTTCCGCCACTAGTAAAAATGATTTGACTGGGATCAGCCCCGAGAAAGTCCGCGATTGTTTCCCGTGCTTTTTCCAATGCTTTACGTGCTTCACGGCCAAATCCATGAATACTGGATGGATTTCCATATACCTCAGAGAAATATGGTTGCATGGCCGTTATCACTTGCGGATGAACAGGAGTCGTTGCTGCATTATCTAAATATACGTGTGAGTTCATGTTCTAATCCCCTACTTTGTAATCTAACAACCTAAATGTAGAACATATAATTATCAGTGCGTCCATCATCTTGATAATTGATGAGATCCCGCAATGTAGTGGAGTCAATTACAGACGTTATACTATCTCGAATGCGCAACCATAGATAACGCTTTGCCGGGTCCTCTTCCTCTGCAAACTCCACAGGACTAATTGGACCTTCTAACACTCGTAAAATATCTCCCGATGTAATATCATCAGGTGATTTGGAGAGCACGTATCCACCATAGGCCCCTCGGATGCTTTTCACTAACCCTGCATTTCGCAGGGGAGCGATTAATTGCTCTAAATAATGCTCAGACAATTCATGCCTCTGAGCAATGCTTTTCAATGAAATAGGGCCGTCCCCATGACGGGTGGCTAGCTCCATCATAATCGTTAAGCCGTAGCGTCCCTTAGTCGAAATTTTCAACGTTAACAACTCTCCTCTATGTTTCACTGTACGTCTCTGACAAACTTCCCTGAATTTGTAGCACATGAGTTGCTTGCTTTCGGTCAAAATATGGTCAGGGAGGTGAGCTTATATGGCAACCAATAAGCGTTCCGAACGTGGACGAAACCATCCATCTGACGTTCTTTATGAAGTACCAGCCGGAACCATTGCTCACAAAGCAAGATTTGGTGCAAGCAAAAACAGCAAGCAACCAAATGAGAACGGAGATTTACCGAATAAACCGGGCGGAAATGTACGGACGTAAAAACAATAAGAATGAATTGGCCTTCTTTTGCCTTACTAAAGCTTTGTACTTTCCCGACAGATTCCTTTATCATTATTTTTTTGGAAAAATATTCGTTCCTACATGTACTGTAGTATTTTAACGCCCATAGTCATGTGTACTATGTAAGAAACCCTTCTCGCATGCTATTACTTCGATCTCTCTTGCTCAGAGGGTCGAAGTTCTTCTTTTTATTCAAACCAAAGAATGATCAGTACGCTCTAGTTGTTTTTTATTACGATAAATATAAACTTTTCCCAAAAGAATGTAAAGGCATCGGAATAATAGGGGTTAGTTCCGGGATGCTTGATGCTTTTGAATTTCTGCCTCATATCCTATCTGCTTAGGCTCATAAAATTTCTCTTCTACACCCTCAGGCAAATAGCGCTGTTTCACATAGCCTTCGGGATAATTATGCGGATATAGGTACCCTTCCCCGTGACCTAACCTAGCAGCCCCTTTATAATGGCGATCCCGTAAGTGAACAGGTACAGGCTTATGCCCCTCTTTTTGGACATACATAAGTGCTTGATTAATGCCCATGTAAGCTGCATTACTTTTCGGAGCAGTTGCAAGATAGGTAGTGGCTTGTCCTAAGGCAATGCGTCCCTCTGGCATACCAATTAATTCAAGAGCCTGAAAGCAAGATACGGCAACGGATAAGGCTTGAGGATCAGCATTACCAATATCCTCTGATGCAGAGATGATTAAGCGACGCGCTATAAAACGCGGATCTTCCCCTGCATCAATCATCCTTGCTAACCAGTACAATGCGCCATCTGGATCGGACCCTCTAATAGACTTAATGAAGGCAGAAACGGTATCGTAATGATTATCTCCGCTTTTATCGTAGCGGACAGCTCTACGCTGGATTGATTCTACGGCCACATCCAACGTAATGACAATCTCTCCTGCTTCATTTAATGGTGTAGTCGTTGCTGCTAATTCCAATGCATTTAATAAGCGACGAGCGTCCCCTTCTGCATAGTGAATAAGATGTTCCTTGGCTTCTGGTGTCATTTTAACCCGTAATTCTCCAAGCCCTTCACGCTCATCCGTTAATGCTCTATCAATAACTTGCCCCAAATCCTCATCTGTTAGGGATTGCAAGGAAAAAATTTGCGAACGAGAGAGCAACGCTGCATTGACTTCGAAAAAAGGATTTTCTGTTGTTGCTCCAATCAAAATGACTGTTCCCTCCTCTACATAGGGCAACAGCGCATCCTGTTGAGATTTATTAAAACGGTGGATCTCATCAATAAATAACGTAGTACGTTGGTTGTTCATTACTAAGCGATCCTTCGCTTCCTCTACGATACGGCGAATGTCTGCTACTCCTGCAGTAACCGCATTTAATTCACTGAAGTGCGATTTAGTTGTACGCGCTATGACTTTTGCTAAAGTTGTTTTTCCTGTGCCCGGGGGGCCGTAGAAAATTAAAGAAGAGATTTGATCCGCTTCAATAGCTCTTCGAAGCAGTGATCCTTTAGCTAATATATGTTGTTGACCGACTACTTCATCTAGGTTTTTTGGTCTCATTCGTGCCGCAAGCGGCTTGGTGCGCCCTTTGGAATCTTCCTGCTCATGGGCGAAAGAAAATAAATCCATCCTTCTCAACCCCAATCTGGTTTCTTCAAACGATTTGCAACTATAATCTGTCTTTTGTTACCATAACCTTAAACTATCATCCTGTTCATTTTACTTAGAAAACCAAGCTACGCCAAGTTTCGAAAGGTAAGTAACTAGGCAAGCTGATTGCTTACTACCATCAATCAAATCATTATCTTACCCTTTAAATAGCATGTATAGATCACAATTGCTTCAAGACATAAAAGAGAGCTTTCCTTCGGGTAAAGAAAGTAGCGCAGAAAAGCCCGAAGGCCTCTGCGCTATCCATTTCAACATTGTTAATCACTTATTTGTAAAAGGCGTACTACGATCTTGTCACTCTTTTTTGCTACCCTTTTTTCGGTACCCAACCAATTATATCTTGAACAACCACACTAGCTAAAATCAAGCCTGCCACAGATGGCACAAATGCATTACTTGCCGGCGGTTGTTTTACTTTACGAATAGGGGAATCTGGATTTTGAACAATTTGTTCCCGTACATCTGTACGAATTGTTACAGGGATTTCCTTAGAATATACGACTTTAACACCCTTATAGATGCGTGCCTTTTTAAGCTCACGACGAATTACCTTGGCAATGGGGTCATAGCTGGTTTTAGAGATGTCCTCCACTTCAAAACGCGTTGGGTCCATCTTATTAGCTGCCCCCATACTAGAGATGATTGGGATATTACGTTTTTTTGCTTCCAGGATAACATGAATTTTTGCAGATACGGTATCCATCGCATCAACAATATAATCTAGCTTATGCTCGAATAGACGAGGAGCTGTTTCATCGTCATAGAACATCTGAAGCGTGACTACCTCGCACTCTGGATTAATGGAGTGGATACGCTCTTTCATTAGCTCTGTTTTTTGTTGGCCAATCGTGTGTAAAGTAGCATGAATTTGTCTATTAATGTTTGTGATGTCAACGTCATCTTTATCAATTAGGATCAGTTTTCCTACGCCAGTACGTGCTAAAGCTTCTACTGTGAAGGACCCTACTCCACCGACACCAAGCACAGCAACAGTACTGTTTCTCATTTTCTCCAAGCCCTCTGGACCAAATGCCAGTTCACAACGCGAGAATTGATGTAACATGTTCACTAACAACCTTTCCTACATTCATCTATTTTGTAAGTAGCATTCCATCTATAATTACAATTTCATGTCATCCATATATGACCTAGTAATCTTCTCAGATTTATACTTTTTATACAATCATAAAAATAGTGACATTCCGATTATACCTATCAATAGGCTGATATTCAATTCCTATTATTCCACTAGGACTCTAAGCAGTTTACGAATCAGACATATGCTAGCACATTGAATTCTACAAAGCAAACAAAAAACAGGTCCAACCAAAACACTCCTTGCCTTGGTTGGACCCATTTGCCCAAGTAAATTTACTTGTTTGTTATTTGTTTGTTACTTCTTCTTTTTTCTCTTCTTCAATAGTCGCAATAAACAACTGTTTCAATTGACTTTCGTCTACTTCACTTGGAGCGTTAACCATTAGGTCACTAGCGCTTGCTGTTTTCGGGAAAGCAATTACTTCGCGTAAATTCGTACGTCCAGCAAGCAACATTACCAAGCGGTCTAAACCTAGTGCGATACCACCATGTGGAGGTGTACCATATTCAAACGCATCCATTAAGAAGCCAAATTGCTCTCTTGCTTCTTCTGGACTAAATCCAAGAGCAGTAAACATTTTCTCTTGTACGTCACGCTTGTAGATACGCATGGAGCCGCCGCCCAATTCATAACCATTTAGAACTAAGTCGTAGGCTTGTGCGCGAATCGCACCTGGATCTGTTTCAAACAGATGTAAATCTTCGTCTTTTGGACGAGTGAATGGATGGTGCAGAGCTACATAACGTTTAGCCTCCTCATCCCACTCTACCAATGGGAAATCTACTACCCATAGGAAAGCAAACTTACTGTGGTCAATTAAGCCTAATTCAGCACCTAGCTTGCTGCGCAGAGCACCTAGAGAATCTGCTACTACTTTCGGTTTATCAGCTACGAACAACAATAGATCGCCTTCTTCTACTAGCAAGCGCTCTTTAATTGCTGTAACTTCTTCTTCAGAGAAGAATTTAGCGATTGGCCCTTTTACTTCGCCATCTTTAAATGCAATCCATGCTAGACCTTTTGCTCCATAACGTGAAGCGAATTTGCCTAGATCATCAACATCTTTACGTGAATAATGCCCGCAACCTTTTGCATTAATCGCTTTTACTTGTCCACCGGCCTCTACTGTGCTTGCAAATACTTTAAAGCCGCTATCCTTTACAAGATCGGATACGTTGGTCAACTCCATGCCAAAACGAATATCTGGCTTGTCAGAGCCAAAGCGATCCATCGCTTCTGCATACGTTAAGCGAGGGAATGATGTCCCTACATCTGTACCAACTGTTTCTTTAAATACATGTTGAACCATTTCCTCCATCATTGGCAATAGCTGTTCCATTGGCAAGAAGGATGTTTCAATGTCGATTTGAGTGAATTCTGGCTGACGGTCAGCGCGCAAGTCCTCGTCACGGAAACAACGTACGATTTGATAGTAGCGCTCGAATCCGGAAACCATCAATAATTGTTTAAAAATCTGAGGAGACTGCGGCAATGCATAGAATTCACCTGGGTGTACACGAGATGGAACTAGGTAATCACGAGCTCCCTCTGGAGTGCTCTTCGTAAGCATTGGCGTTTCAATATCTAGGAAGCCCTTTTGATCCAAGAAATCACGGAACGCTTTTGTAGCTTTTGAACGTAAGTAGAATGCTTTTTGCATTTCAGGACGACGAAGGTCCAAATAGCGATATTTTAGGCGAACCTGCTCATCTACATCAATCTCATCTTCAATTAAGAACGGAGGGGTCTTCGCATCGTTTAAAATGGTAATCTCCGTTGCTAGCAATTCGAATTCGCCAGTTTTAATTTTCGGGTTCACTGCTTCCGGTTCACGATTGATCAGCTTACCTTTTACAGATAAGACATACTCGCTACGCACACGATCTGCTTTTTCCCATGCTTCTTTATTTACTTCTGGGTTAAACACCACTTGGCAAATTCCTGAGCGATCACGCAGATCAATAAAGATAACACCACCAAGGTCACGGCGCTTTTGAACCCAACCATTTAAAATTATCTCTTGTTCTACATGTTCTTTGGTTACTTCGCCACAATAGATAGTGCGCACATCAAATTTCATCGTTGGTCCCTCCAATAGGTCAATATTTCGTTCTCTTTTCTATATCCTTAACGTTTAGCCAATAGCCAATCGCTTACTTCTGCAAAATTTACTTCCTGCTGTTCGCCGGTCGCTAGTTCTTTTAGCATGACTACGCCTTTTTCCAGTTCTGATTCGCCAATGATAGCAGCATACTTCGCTTCTACACGATCTGCTGCTTTTAACTGTGCCTTCATTTTACGGCCTAAATAGTCCATCTCTGCCTTAACACCCTCAGCACGCAGAGAATCTAACAACTGGAATGCCTTCGTTTTTGCTATTTCAGATTGTAAAACGATGTAAGCATCTAGCCCCGTTTCAATTGGCAATTGAATATTTTGCGATTCTAAAGCCATTAACAAGCGTTCAATACTCATCGCAAAACCAATACCCGGCATATCTTCGCCGCCAATTTGTTCAACCAACCCATTATAACGACCGCCACCGCATAACGTTTCAACTGCACCGATCTCTGCCATTTTTATTTCAAAAGCAGTCAGCGTGTAGTAATCAAGACCACGCACCAAACGCGGGTTAATGTGGAACGGAATGTTAATTGCAGTAAGATATGCCTGCACCTCTTCAAAATGCTTTTTAGATTCATCACTTAGATAATCTAAAATAGAAGGTGCATCTTTTGTAAGGGTCTGACATTTTTTATTTTTGCAATCCAAAACTCGCAAAGGATTCCGATCAATTCGTGATTGGCAATCTTCACAAAGCTCGTCTCGTACACTATTTAATACTTCAAGCAATGCTCCACGGTGACGGGCGCGATCTTCCAGAGTTCCTACACTGTTTAACTCTACGGACAAGCCTGTAAGCCCTAATTCTTGATAGATTCGCATTGCCACAGCAATTACTTCGGCATCAATTGCAGGATCAGCCGAACCGATTGCTTCCACTCCAAATTGAACGAATTGGCGGAATCGACCTGCCTGCGGACGTTCATGTCGGAACATTGGCCCTAAGTAATACAGTTTCGTAGGTTGATTGGGAACACCATACAATTTTTTCTCCACATAAGAGCGCACAACCCCTGCTGTGCCTTCAGGCCGTAAGGTGAAATCCCCTTCTCCACGGGATTCGACGCTGTACAT
Source organism: Brevibacillus sp. SKDU10 (assembly GCF_001645205.1). NCBI lineage: Bacteria > Bacillati > Bacillota > Bacilli > Caryophanales > Paenibacillaceae > Brevibacillus > Brevibacillus sp. SKDU10. The sequence continues at coordinate 28,914 of NZ_LSSO01000015.1, forward strand.
CTCTTTTTCCACCACATCCGTAGTCTCACCTACGCCTCGTCTAAACAGTTCTGTCTGCTCAAAAATTGGCGTCCGGATCTCTTGGTAATTGTAGCGTGTGCAAAGATCTCGCATCTTTCCTTCGATGTGCTGCCAAAGCTCCACTGTGCCAGGCATAATGTCTTGTGTACCACGTGGAATTTGGATTTTCGCCATGTGAGTCTCTCCTTTTTTGTTTTTTACGTGCTATATAAAAAGAATCCGTACAGGGCAAGTCAGGAAAAATAATTGTTAGAAAACACAAAAAATCTCCCGTCCTTGACATGCCCAACTTACGTACATGTCAGGGACGAGAGATTGTATTCTTCTCCCGTGGTGCCACCCTGCTTGGATATATATGTAATCATATCCCACTTCATTTTCATCGTAACGCCGATGCCGCGCCTTACAGTTACTCGTAGCAATGCTATCTTTCACTGGGGTCTTCAGGGAGGTCATTCGCCTAACCGTAATAGAGAAGCACTTTCAGCCACGATGCTTCCTCTCTAGCTATCCGTCTAAAGGTTACTTGGTCCCGTCATCAGATCAAAATATATTACAGATCATAGCAAAATCGAGAGTAAGCGTCAACTATACAATCACCCGATTATTTATCAGAGTAAAGCGCATCTAAATCCTGCAACTTTTTCTCGATTAACTGCTTATACGTATCATTATAGGTTTTAGGATCTTTCGGATTTGGCCAACGTGATAATACACCGCTACCAGGCCGCATCAATTTGGAGACAGCCCCACAGCCTAAGCCAAGAACCGTTTGCACTTCCTCCATCATAACGATGTTATAGATAGAATCTTGATCTTGTAGCGCATAGCCAACATTTTCAAGATTGCCCAAAATGTTTTTTTGTCGATACAGATAGTATGGGACATATCCTTGTTTCTTGGCCCACTCTTCAGTCTCTTCCATCATGCTTAGTATCTCTTCACGGCTAGCTACCTGATATCTCTCTTTATTTTGGGTCATTTCCGAAGCACGTTTAAATGAAAGTGTATGGACTGTTAGAGAAGTAGGCATCAGCTTTTCAACCTCCTGAAGTGAATGCTTCATTTCCTGCATCCCCTCATTTGGCAGCCCTATGATCAAATCCATATTAATGTTCGTTATACCCATCTCCATGGCCAATTTATATTTATCCACGGTTTCTTCAACTGTATGGTGTCGACCGATCGCTTGAAGGGTTTCTTGTGTAAACGACTGCGGATTGATGCTGATACGGTCAACCTTCCATTTTTTCATGATTTCAATTTTATCAGGAGTGATGGTATCAGGCCTTCCAGCTTCCACTGTTAGTTCACGCACTTTATCCATATGAGGAAAATGCTTATAAAGTGTAACAAAAAGCTCGTCTAACTCGTCAGCAGTAATACTGGTAGGTGTACCTCCGCCAAAGTAAATGGAGGTGATTACCAAGTCTTGGCGAGTCAACCAATCACCTATTGAGCGAATCTCTTCATGTAAACCTGCCAAAAATGGATTTACATTCTGGCGATGCACACCAATCGCATAAGCTGGAAACGTACAATACGCACATTTTGTTGGGCAGAATGGGATTCCAATGTAGACAGAGATTTCCCGATCTATTTGATATAAATCAGGAACAACATGTAGCTGACGATCCACTATCTCTTGTAAGAGCTGTAGTTTGTGGGGGCGAACCATATAGTCTTCGCGTAATTGGCGATGAGCCTCCTCGCGACTCAAACCAGATTGTAGCATCTTGTGAAGCAATTTAGTCGGTCGAATACCGGTCAAAATGCCCCATCCCTGCTCCATTCCAGTATGACGCTCCAGCAATGTTAATAGCGTATAGCTAATGGCTTGCTTAGCTGTTTTGCGCATACCTTTTTCGGAAAGCTCCTTATAGGGACGATCATACTCAAACGAATGCTTTTGATCGGCAAACAATAGCTGTCCAGTAGCATGGACGCCATCGGCTTGTGACTCACAGCAAAGCTCTATCTTAATATCTTGATGGGAGCAATTCTCCCAATCTTGTACATAATGAATCGCGGGATCTTCGTAGAACAGTGCGGCAATAAAGCCGATTTCACGTTCGAACTGATGACCCACGCATTTTATTTGCAACATGTCCTTCACCTGCTTCTTTCGCAATCCTTCTCATCTTACCTTACCAGCATAAGGTGGTCAATTTCAGAGAAGACACCAACTGTTCACTTCAAAAATGAACGGATTTAGAAAGCCGTTCGTTTCATCAGAACGATTTGGCACAATCATTGCGAAAAAGGGGTACATGAGATTCCCTATTGGATCATTAGTTTTCGCTACATGAAGCTACGACCCTATCAAACGTAACTAGCTTGATTCCTGCACACTTTAACAGCTTTTCGCTACTTTGCTATTGTTTAGCACGCCGACGCAGTTCTTGTACCTCGCGGATGCTGATATGAAACTCCTGAGACATTTCTACATCGTTTAAAATGGCTTCTTTTTGCAAGAAATCATGAAAATCGACAGAAAAAATGCGACGGTTTAATTCTTGAGCGAAACGTTCTTTATTGGATTGGCGCATGCTTAATCCCTCCTTGCCCTATTGTTTCCGCATGGGAAGATTTGCATGCATCTCGAAAAAATTGTCGAAAATTGCAGGAAAGTCCAAGGTCTATGAAGAAGATTATTGTTTTGTGGAAAATTTGATATTCCGCTCGTAGAAATGATTACAAACAGAAAGGATGGGACAAACGTGTTTTCTCGCAAGAAGATGATTATCGGACTTGCAACGTGTCTCACTAGCTTGGTCGCCCCCTTCCAAATGGTCTGGGCAGCCAGCCAGGTGCAGGTAACTGCCGATAATTTAAACATTCGCTCTGGTCCAGGAACCAACTATCAACTCGTAAGTTCCGTGCCTAAGTCGACAAAACTAACCGTTATATCAAAAAAAGATAAATGGATACAGGTAAAATTACCGAATGGCAAACAAGGCTGGGGATTGAATACATACCTTCAGGAGATTAAAGCAGCTCCTCAACCACCAAAGGTGATTTATTTACAAAGCACGGTTGATATGTTAAACATTCGGACTGCACCAAAGACTGATGCTCAAATCATTCAGGTAATGGATAAGACAAAAAGCTATAAAATGATTAAAAAGGAAGGCGTCTGGGCACAAATTCAGGTGTCTGACAAGGTAACAGGCTGGATTAATGCTAAATTTGTAAAACATGCTACTCCGCCTGCTACATCAGTGCCCCTACCAGGAACAACATCACCGGGTCAGAATAACCAACCTGCTAATGTATTGCCACCTGTAGAACCTACTGTACAGCCACCATCTACCAGTAGTATTAAAATCTCTGCAGTAACCAACGTGTACGCAGAGCCTAATGTCTCAGCCATGATTATCGGGCAGTTAAGCGCAGGGGATCAGGTAAGTAAATATTCGGAGTCAAATGGATGGGATCAAATCCTGTACAATGGAACAACAGCTTGGATTGCTAATCCAGCAGCTCCTAAAACCGGACAAGCAACACCTCCTCCGACACAGCAAAATCCTGCTGCATCAGGCTCTACGGTGAAGGTAACCGCAAATAATGTAAACATTCGAAGTCAAGCTAATACAACAAGCCAGGTCCTCACCCAAGTAAATAACGGAGTGGTTCTACCGGTATTGTCTCAAAGCAACAATTGGTTTCAGGTAAAAACTCCGGATGGGAAAACAGGTTGGATTGCCAGTTGGTTAGTAACTAAATCAACAGAAGCTCCTCCTACACTCGGAGTAGTTGATCCAAATGAACATAAGAACCAAAACTCTCTTCAGCCCTCGGTGCCAAGCAATAATCAATCAGAAATGAAAATCAAGGTGATAAATGAAGGCACAAATATTCGTTCTGGCCCTGGCACCCAATATGAACCGGTGGGTACTGTACAAGCAGGAGAAAGCTATTCGGTAATCAAAACAGAGGGCGATTGGTATCAAATTCGCCTAAAAGATAACTCAACAGCCTACATCGCGAGCTGGGTCGTTCAAAATGAATCAACAGATATAGCAAATCTGCCTCCTTTAACCGGTAATGAAGCGAGAGGCAAATTGATTGTAATTGATCCTGGACACGGTGGAACAGATAGTGGGGCTGTAGGGACGACGTACAAGACGTTTGAAAAAGAAGTTAACTTACAGGTTGCTCTGAAGCTAAAACAACGCTTAGAGGCTTCTGGAGCACGTGTGATTATGACTCGTTCCGATGATACGACTCTTACGTTGAATCAACGTGTTCAGGTTGCTGTACAAAACAATGCGGATATGTTTGTAAGTGTCCATCACAATACACATCCTAATGCAGCTACCAATGGTACCATCATTTTTTACTATCACAAAGGAAAATCGATGGACTTAGCCCAAATGACTCAAAAAGAGATCGTTTCGACAACTCACTATAAGGATTTAACATCCAGATTTGGTGATTTTCATGTCATTCGCGAAAATCCAAAACCAGCTATTCTTGCTGAAATCGGCTTTATAACCAATCCACAGGAAGAAGCTAACGTACGTGACGATCAGCATCAGCAAAATGCGGCGGAAGGGTTGTTCCGAGGCATACTTCGTTACTTCCAGGTTTATCCAAACTAGTTTTTTACACAAAAAGCAGCTAGTCAAAAAATAGACTAGCTGCTTTCTTTCTAGGTGTCGAGCCACGCAAATTAACTAGCCCTTTGTTTCACCTGTCATTAACTTTCAACAATTAATGTCACCGGTCCATGATTATGTATCTGCACATCCATCATTGCACCAAACCGCCCCGTCTCTACATGAAGCCCTTTACTCCGTAGCACCTCATTAAACTGCTCATATAATGGTTCAGCAACTTCTGGGCGAGCGGCTGCCATGAAATTAGGGCGACGACCTTTTCGACAATCTCCATATAGCGTAAATTGGGAAATAGATAAGATTTGCCCCTTTGTGTCTTGAACAGAGTAATTCATCTTTCCCTCCTCGTCTTCAAAAATCCGCAAATTAGCTACCTTATCTGCTACAAACTCTACATCTTTTAACGTATCCTCATGGGTAATACCGACTAATAAAACCAACCCTTGCTCAATTTTGCCGACTACCTCACCATTTACGGATACACTGGATGCTTTTGCTTTTTGGACAACGACTCGCACTACTTATCACTCCGGTTCTGTTGTTTTGAATTTATGCCAGCATTTATGGTTATGAAAGAAAAGACAGTGTCTCCAAGGAACCACTGTCTGTCACATAATAATAAAGATATGCTAGGTATTTAGAATTCGACGAACGGAATAAATATCTTTGATACGCTTGATCCGCTCTACCACGCGATGCAAATGATCTATGTTGTTAATACAGATTGTCATGTTGATCGTAGCTACCCGATTGCGGTCCGCTTTTCCACTCACAGCCGCTATATTGGTTTTCGTTTCCCCAACTACATGTAGCACATCGTTTAATAAGCCTGTGCGATCATGGCCAGTGATTTCTATATCTACATTGTAGTTTTGTTTCTGGTCACCTTCCCATTGTACAGGTATGAGTCGATCACTCTCTTCCACCGTCACATTCGGGCAATCCTTGCGATGAATGGAGACCCCTCGTCCTCTTGTGATAAAACCAATAATGTCATCACCTGGGACCGGCGAACAACATCGAGAAATACGAGTCAACAAATTGTCTACGCCTTCTACGCGGATACCCGTGTCGCTTCGCGTCTGCTTCTGGGTAGGTGCATGAGATTTAAATTCCTGAATGGCTTGCTGCTGTTGCTGTTGCTGCTCTTCTCGATCCCTACGTATTTTTTCCGTCAATCGATTGGCTACTTGTGCCGAAGTAAGACCGCCATATCCGACAGCAGAAAACATATCTTCGTCAGATTGGAAATTAAACTTAGCTGCTGCTTCTTTTAAATTCTCGGCAGTCATGGTCTCTTTTAAATCAAAGCCACGCGCTTTTACCTCAGCTTCAATCATGGATAGCCCTTTAGCAACATTTTCTTCACGCTTTTCTTTCTTAAACCATTGCTTGATCTTATTGCGGGCATGGGCAGACTTTGCTATTTTGAGCCAATCTTGACTTGGACCATATGAATGTTTGGAAGTCAAGATTTCCATAATGTCACCCGTACGCAACGCAAAATCAAGCGGAACGATCTTGCCGTTCACTTTAGCACCAATGGTTCGATTGCCGACAGCCGAATGTATGCGATATGCAAAGTCCAAAGGAACCGAGCCTTTTGGAAGCTCCACCACATCGCCTTTTGGCGTAAAGACAAATACCGTATCAGAAAATAAATCCTGCTTGAGGGATTCCATGAATTCCTGAGCATTTGGAGTCTCTTCTTGTCCACCTTGAATAATCTCACGGAGATTACCAATCTTCTCTTCAAAGGAGCCCTGCACTGCTCCTTTCCCCTCTTTATAGGCCCAGTGAGCAGCGATACCAATCTCTGCTGTTCGATGCATATCCCATGTGCGAATTTGTACTTCTAATGGTTCACCCTTTGGCCCGATTACAGTGGTATGCAGGGATTGATACATGTTGGCCTTTGGCATAGCAATATAATCTTTAAATCGCCCTGGCATAGGCTTCCATAACGTATGCACAATTCCAAGGACAGCATAGCAATCACGAATATCATTCACAATGATACGTAAAGCCAGCAGGTCGTAGATTTCATTAAACTGCTTATTTTGTGACACCATCTTTTTATAGATGCTGTAGATATGCTTAGGTCTGCCAGCAATCTCCGCTTCAATATGCAACTCATGTAATTTATCAGTAATCATTGCTTTTGCTTCTGAAATGTACTCCTCGCGCTCCGTCCGTTTCTTCTGCATAAGGTTTACAATCCGATAATATTGCTGCGGATTCAAATAGCGCAGAGCTGTATCCTCTAGCTCCCACTTTACAAACGCAATCCCCAAACGATGAGCCAGTGGCGCAAAGATTTCTAGCGTTTCATCCGATATTTCACGTTGTTTTTCCTCGGACATATGGCGTAACGTACGCATGTTATGCAATCGGTCCGCCAATTTAATTAAAATGACCCGAATATCTTGTGCCATGGCTACAAGCATTTTACGATGATTTTCCGCTAACTGCTCTTCTTTGGATTTGTATTTAATTTTTTCTAGCTTTGTGACCCCGTCTACCAGATGTGCTACCTCTGATCCGAATTCCTTACGTAAATCATCCAGCGTAATATCGGTATCTTCCACAACATCATGGAGAAAACCGGCAGCAACAGTTACTGCATCCATGTGCATATCCGTCAAAATGCCTGCAACCGCAATCGGATGCATAATGTAAGGCACCCCAGATTTACGCACTTGGCCCTCGTGAGCTTTGCGTGCTAAATCATAGGCACGCTCCAGCATAGTAACGTCCTCGCTTGACATATAGCTATTCGCTTTGCTTAAAATTTCCTCGATGCCCGTAGTCATATTTCCCTTCCTTAATCTTCACTCTGAAGATGAAAACCGTCTATCTTTCCCTTAAACGTATTACCTTTTATTATCTGGTATGAAGGGGAGAATGTAAAGGTAATAATCTTCCATTCTCTACTTAAAACACACAAAATAGACACTTTCTTCTTGAGTTTCTCAGGTAAATCCACAAAAAAACCTCCGCAAGCGAAGTGAAGTGCACCCCTTAAAG
>NZ_LSSO01000016.1:0-3241 GCF_001645205.1 Brevibacillus sp. SKDU10
CTGTAACAGTAGATGATACAGGAGTTACAGCGAATGCTGAGGGAAAGAAAATCGTACCAGCTGGAACAATTTTGGGCGGTGGAATGCTAGCTGATCCAAGTAAAGTCGCAAAGAAAGCTAAAACAACTGCTGATAAGTCAGATGCAGAGGGTGTTCTATTAAATGACACTGATGTCACGTATGGCCCTGCATCAGGAGCAATGGTCATTCATGGATTTATCGATGTAAGTAAAATTCCAAATCAACCTGATGTTGCAGAAACTGCTGCGCTTAAACAAATTACATTTTTGAAATAAGAAAGGGTGTTACTGAATGAATATTTTTGATCTTGTAAACGCAAAGAATATTTCAACGTACTATCTAGCTAATCCATCTAACACGATTCCATACTTGGGAGCCACTTTGTTCCCACCTAAAAAACAACTTGGTCTTGATCTGAGTTGGATTAAAGGTTCACGAGGACTACCAATTGCATTAATGCCTTCTGAATTCGATGCAAAGGCTACACTACGTGATCGTATCGGATTCAGCAAAATTGATACGGAAATGCCATTCTTCCGTGAAGCCATGCGTATTGGGGAAAAAGATCGTCAGGAACTAAACAAGCTTGCTGCTTCACAAAACGAAGCGTTAATCATGCCAGTTATCAATTCGATCTATGATGATGTAACTAACCTAGTTAATGGTGCACAAGTTATTCCGGAACGGATGATCATGCAGTTGCTTTCTACAGGAAAGATTAGCATTACTGCTAACCGATTGAACTATGACTACAACTATAAAATGCCTGAGGATCACAAAGAAACGTTGACGGCTGATGCGAAGTGGAGCAATCCAGACGCGGATGTGGTTGGTGATATTAAGACATGGCAGGATAAGGTTGAGGATGATACAGGTGTTCGCCCAACAAATGCGATTTGTACACGAAAAACATGGAATTTCATCTTACAAAACAAACCTGTACGACTAGATATGAATCTATTGGGTGGCCAGAACATCATCATGACGGACGCAATGATGAAGCAGTATTTACAATCTAAGCTGGGGATTAATGTAGCAGTTTACAATAAAAAGTTTGCTCTACAGGATGGTAGTACAAATCTATTCTATCCAGATGATGTATTTACACTCATCCCAGATGGGACGCTTGGAAACACATATTACGGTACCACACCGGAAGAATCTGATTTGATGGCTGGAAGCACAGTAGCGCAGGTCTCCATTGTTAATACAGGTGTAGCAATCACAACGATTAAAGAGCCTCACCCAGTAAATGTAGAAACTATCGTTAGCGAGATTGTTCTCCCTTCATTTGAAACCATAGATACCATTTTCATTGCAAGAGTTGCTTAGTCAAAAAGGGAGAATACTTTCCCTTATTTTTATTGGAAGGAGCGAATAGTTAAATGGCTAAGAAAGCTAGTCAGGAAAAGGATTCTGGATCAGTTGTATGGACTGTGAACGTAAAATATCGTGGTAAACGTTATAAGGCTGGAGAAGTGTCTGAAATCCAAGAAGAAGATCGAGAAAGTTTAATAGCAGACGGTGTTATCAGAACGGAGGGAGAATAATGATATGGCCGATTGTAAAGGCACGGCTTAGGCTTTCTGATGACACTCTACAACCGTTAATTGAAACGTATATCAATGAGTTAGGGAATCGCATCATGCACTATTGTAGTATCTCAGACATTCCAACAGCATTACATTTTACATGGGCTTCTATGGTCATTGATGCATTGAGGATTGAACAAGCAACAGTAAGTGAAGTGGCTGCCGCAACTCCTACAAGCGAGTCAATCAAGATTGGTGATACTTCAATCTCTCCAGGTAAAAGCGAGGGAGTAACGAGTACATCAAAGGGTGTAATTGATTCAGTAGTTTTAAATTATCGAGTGGATTTGAACCGATATCGAAAGTTGGTGTGGTAATGAACTACGTAAAGCATCGAATGGCGTTAGAACGTATGTATGAAGATAGAGCTACTATTATAGGTAGTGACTACAATCCCCCATCACAAAAGCTGGTTGAAGATGTCCAGACTTTTGTTGATCCAATAGTGAATAGTGGTCTTGGATTAGGATTAGCTCCTATTGGACATCGCGTTACGATCGTCGGAAACAAAAAGAAAACGATAGACCTACGTACTAAGCTAATCTTGGAGGCTGATATGCACCCAGATCAAATAAAAGGCGATGTCGAAAAGGTTTATTCCGATTATCTCATAGAGCTACGTAAAGCATGGAAAAATACAAAGAAAACCGTTGTTCGTATCAGTCAGATCGAATCACGGTTTCTTTCTATTGCAGGGGTATTAGATGTGATGGATTCTACATTAAACGGCTCTTCAGGAAATCTAGAGTTAGATACCGAAGAAGCGCCGTATATGGGGGCGGTGACGATTGTCTAATGAATTGATGAAGTATCTGCCACCATACTATCATGATGTTCTCGAGATGCAGGAATATACACAGGCAGCCTCTCTAGCTGTGGATATGTTTGCTAAAGCTGTTGAACAAGAGTTAGCAGACCAATTCATCGAAACAGCAAGCGAAAAAGGTATAGCTCGCAGGGAGAGGATGCTACGGATTAAACCAAGAAGTGATGAGACGCTAGAGTTTCGTAGGATGAGGCTAAAGAATCGAAAGTCTATCAAGCCGCCATTTACGGAGCGCTGGCTACAACATCAATTGGACCGGTTACTCGGCAAAGGAAGGGTAATGGTTGAGATTGATATCCTCAATTTCATTCTTAGTGTTAACGCTGAAATCGAAAATGCACCAGCTTTCCGAGAAGTGGAACATACAGTTCGGACAACGATTCCAGCTAACCTAGTGTATCAGCAGCGAACGCAAATTAGAGAAAGCATCACTCTTTCAGAAAAGATCATTAAACAAACGATTGTTCGTCAAACAAGGCTCTCGACTACATGGAGGCTAGGCCGGACACCGTTTGCGGAGGCACTAGATGAAAAAGAAGTGATTCAGCTTCCTTTAAATCGACTAACGAAACTATCAACGAAATGGCAGGTAGGTTCCACTCCATTTGCGGAGGCGATACGAGATGATAACCAATGATTTGATACTAGATACAGCGAATTTCGTAAAAAGCAAATTAAAGAAAGTAACGCTTAATGGTTCATTTGAAGTTACAGGCTTTACGGTAACGCAAGATAAAAACCTTTTGTTCGTAGAGTTTTCAGTAAGCCCTTCTGACGTTCAATTGATTAATCTAATTGAGAT
>NZ_LSSO01000017.1:0-3143 GCF_001645205.1 Brevibacillus sp. SKDU10
TCCATTTTAAAGTCAATAGTGATGCATGATTAGAATGTGTAAATTTCTACACTGTCCTCAAAAACTCTTACTTCACGGACGATGTGACGAATCATTTTCTGTTTCTCTTCAAAGGTAAGCTCCTCTCGTCCTTTATTCAGGTAATATTCTACAGCCTCCTGAAGCTGGCTCTTTCTATATCCGTTCCTTTCCTGATGCAAAACAGAAGCTGTAAGAGCAGTTAATTCCTTTGTTAATTCTGCTTCTCTTTCTTTAAGCTCACGAATAGATTGTTGAATCTCTTCTTGGGATATATCAAGTCCTTGAGAAAATAACATAAGTAGCCGTTTTCTACCCGACTTCGCCTTTACGATCTCTTTTTCCAATCGAGATATCTCAGCTTCCTCCAATGAAGAATTTTGATCAAGCTGCACTATCTCACTTGCTGCCGCAATTTTGTTCGGTTGATTCAGCCAGGTCCGAATTGTTCTCCATACCTCATTCTCCAGCTCCTTTGCTTTTATTTTCCTACCGCAACCAAAATGTTTCGCACCAGAGAAATTTTTTACATCTGTATATTCAAGTATGGGCTTTCCCCAGTTATTTGATTTTCTACCTGTCATGGTATTCTCGCAATTTCCACAGCGCACCAGCCCACTTAAAAGATATCTGTGGTTGCTCTCCTTCGCCCATCTACGCCGTGACTCGTTCATTAACTGTTGTGCGTGTTCATACGTTTCTTTCCTGATAATGGCTGGACACTGTACTTGTATCCAATCCTCTTTCGGGCGTTCTCTCATTGGGATACGTTCCTCTGGAGCCCTATGCTTATTGCCTAACATCCCCTCCGTGTTCCAACGATTTTGATAAAACTCACCGATGTATGCACGATTTTGAAGGATTTGTCGAACTACTTGACGATGCCAGACATTTGCTCCACGTTTTGTCGGTATATTTTTTTTTGTAAGATAATGAGCAATTCCATTAATCCCCTTTACGAGATTGTTCGGTTTTGTAAATAAATCGAATATAAGTCTCACAATTTCCGCTTCGTTTTCATTGACAATCATTCGGTCATGCTCTTTATCGAAGTTGTATCCGTAGACTTGAAAATCTCGCAGAACTTTACCCTGCCGTGCTTTTTGTCTGCGACCTCTGCTCATACGTTCTGTAATTTTTGCTTTCTCGAATTCGGCAATGGCACCGCGCATACTGTAAAACAAATTACCCTCGGGAGTCTTCGCATATTCACCATTAACAAAGACCAATTCAACACCGCGCTTATCTAGCTCATCTGTAATAATAAGCTGATTCATCAGTTTACGCGAAAGTCGATCCGGGTCTAGACATACGATCTTTTTGATAAGTCCGTCTCGAGCATCCTGACGCATTTTTGTTAATGCAGGCCGATCTAGAAATTCCCCTGAAATTCCTTCATCCACATATTCTAAAACGTTATCCGTTTTGGCCTTTCTTCGGCATTCGGCTATCTGGTCTTTCAGGCTGAACCCCTTCCTGGCTTGCTCCTCTGTACTTACCCTCGCATATACTCCGACCATCTAACCTCTCCCTTCTGTACTTTTCTTCCAGATAAGCATAGCAGGATAGACGTATCTCGCTAGTAGAATCACCTTCGATCACTTTGATATGCATCTAGGCATCCCCCCCATAAAGGTTATGCGGGTTGTGCTTGTCTGCTTTCGAAAAAAGCTTCTTTATTAATCCGCCAACAGTTTCGTTGTAAAGTAAGTGGTAGTTATTTATTTTTCTGAATCCTATTTGTCTAGGAAAAGGAAAGAATTTTTATGTTTGTTTTTACTAAAAATGATGCAACAAAAATAGATATCGAAAAAGAAATTATGAATTCAAATACTGATTATAATGTGATGGCCCATAATAAAGAGCAAATAGAAAATAAGGATATTTTAAAAGAACATCTTGAAGCCCAAAAGCTAGATCTTTCACAAAAAATATCAAGGGTGTGACACGCCCAAAACATATATATGACATAGGAAAACATAATGAAGAGCAAATAAGCAAAATGTACCCAAATAGCTCTTAATCCGCATAAACAAACGCATTTCCCTGAAGGTTCGTCCAATCATTTATAACTATTTTTGCTTATTATAAAGTATTAAACAATAAGGGGGTGGCGTACATGTCTTGTTGCTTCCGCAGACGCCGTCGTTGCTGTTTCAGAAGACGTCGTCGTAGCTGCTGTCGTCGTCGCTTCTTCTGTTAGATCTTACTCCGATACCGTCCCCTTGATAATCGGGCGGTATCCTTTTTATCTCGCCTCAAGGGTAAATGTACATAGGAAAATAGTTATATACAATTCACATGTAAAACAAGCGATATTGTATCAGATATTACCTGCTTTTTTTATGAGGATCATGAAGGGAAAGGTTGTCAATAAGAGAAGACTATGGCAGTATATAAGGATATAAGAAACTACCATATTTTTGTGGATTTCGAGTTCGTTGCCTTTCTTCGAAGTTGTAAAACAGAAATTGAAAATTATTCTTATATATTCATTAGCATGAAACGAATGGAGGAAATGAAATAATGGTAGATTTGCCAAATTGCCCAAAGTGTAATTCAGAATACACGTACCAGGATGGAAGTCTGTTTATTTGCCCTGAATGTGCTCACGAGTGGACTTTAGCAGCAGAAGCTGAATATAGCGAGGATAAAAGAATTATTAAGGATGCAAATGGAAATATCTTAAACGATGGTGATACTGTAACAGTAATCAAAGACCTTAAAGTAACAGGAAGCTCTTCCGTCATTAAAATTGGTACAAAAGTAAAAAATATCCGCTTAATTGATGGGGATCATGATATTGATTGCAAAATTGATGGTTTTGGGGCTATGAAATTAAAATCTCAATTTGTTAAAAAGGCCTAATTATTGCTTCGTTATTTGCTTCATGCAACCAAATTGCAATAGCTACTTTTTACACGAAACACCCGTGGGTGCTTTCCAAACTATACATAGCTCTCCCACACCGGAGAGTCCACCTTTTAAGAAGAAGTAACCGTAGGAGCTGGTAACTTGCTCAGGGCGGTTGCTTCTTTTTATTGACAGCAATAGTAGCACAATCACACACAAACACGTTTAGCCTGATCAATAAGGAAACGCATGACTAATGACATTAGAATATC
>NZ_LSSO01000018.1:0-4308 GCF_001645205.1 Brevibacillus sp. SKDU10
CCTTCTTTTTCAATAACCGATTTAAAAACGTACGAACTGTTTGCTCGGTCCACATAATGTCGTTTGGCAAAACATGAATGATATTCTCGGCTGTAATCGGATTATCATTCCAAATAATCTTCATAATTTCCCATTCAGCTTCTGAGATTTTAGGAATACTAGTCATATACTCACCCTTCCTTTGTATTTACAATCGTAATAGTTAGCGCTGCATTAAATATTACATCTGTAAATCAAAAATGTCAAACAATTTTATACAATTTCATACCTATTCAATTCTTCTAGTCAGGATATCTTCACGTAGAAATAGGCAAAAACCTCAGGAATGATGTAAGTTGAAAAGCTTTCTACACAAGTCTGGACATCCGCTTTCTAAACTAAAAAATCCCTCCCAAGCGAAAATTAACGCTATCAGGAAGGGAGACTTCATCATGTAGCCCCATGATGTTCAATTACATGACTAGACATTTTGGATGGAGGGTCTCATCCGCAGAATCCTCTAGCTGTACTTTTTCTGAAGAATGATATTTTCTGGTCAGCTCTGTAAAGTTTTCAACTAATTGCTGTCCAAATTCAGTACAAATTGACTCAGGATGGAACTGTACTCCCCAAATCGGCCGTTCTTTATGGCGCAATCCCATAATGATACCATCACTTGTCCATGCCGTTTTCTCAAGGCATTCAGGGAGTCTATCCTCAACTATTAGAGAATGATAACGAACCACCTGAAAGCCTTGTGGAATTCCTCGAAACAACGTTGAATGATTATGCCATATATTGCTTAATCTCCCATGCATCGCCTCTGGTGCATGAATGATTTTTGCACCAAATATATGACCAATTCCCTGATGTCCCAGACAGACCCCCAAAATGGGAACTTCAGCTTTAAGCAAAGCGTCTCTGCAAATCCCAAAATCCTTTATATTTGCCGGGGTTCCTGGTCCAGGTGAAATGACAATGTTATCAAACGACAGGTTCTGTAATTCCGACCATGTAAATTGATCGTTACGAACGACTGTTGGCAACACTCCACTTGTAGACGCGAAAAGTTGATAAAGATTGAACGTATAGGAATCATAGTTGTCAATTAATAAAGTCTTCACAGTCTTTACTCCTCTCCACTGCAAAAGGGCATCCTCACATTATACTGGAATTATTTTTTCGAAAATGTATGGTATCAGAAACATGCTGTATCAATCATACGTGAATTTAGACGATCAATAAATCTTTTTAGGATAAGTAATTCCATCCAGAAGCCCTTGATGCTTTTACAAGCCTTTTGGACTCCTCAAAAATAATTTTGCAATTGGTATCAATTTTATGTAACTATCAAAGGGAGGAAATTTCCTACACACAATAATTACGTGATTAACATATACAAGGAGATGTGTATTTTGTCTAACATTCCACCTCATTCAATTGTCCCTCAGGGAATCTCTCACAAAAAGACAGATACATTGCCAACTGTCAAGGTTATCAGTCGAAAATTAACGATGTATGTAGAACCAGAACGAGTCTTTCTTCATTTATTTTCAAAAGAAGCATATACATACTGGTTAGATAGCAGTCGTGTAGAATCAAATTTGTCCCGTTTTTCATTTATGGGAACAAACGATGGTCCATTAAGCCGGGTTATTTCCTATGAAACAGCGACGAAGCAGATTAAAATAAAACATTCTACGGGACAAACTGAAGTCACTGAGAGCATTTTTGATTATTTAGACCGTGAATTATATAGCATGCAACAAGAATCTACTGAATTGCCTTTTGATTTTAACGGAGGGTTTGTTGGTTACTTTGGCTATGAATTAAAAGCAGAATGCGGTGCTTCCATACACCACACCGCAGCAACCCCTGACGCAATGTTTATCTATGCCGATCGACTGCTTGCGTTTGATCATCAGGAAAAGTGTATCTATTTGGTTAGCATTGTACCAATTAATGATCTTGCTTTAGCTGACCTGTGGTTTGAAAGTATGGAACAAAAACTAAAAAACCTTCCCCTGCAGCCAGCTGTAGAAATTCCCAATACAGGTGATGTCAAGCAACCGCTTTCCTTTCACTTGAGTCAATCACACTCACAATATGTAGATAGCATAGAGGCATGCAAGCAATATATTTTAGACGGTGAAACATATGAAATTTGTTTAACGAACAGAATTCATACGCAGGAGAATTTCGATCCAATGTTGACGTATCGAATTCTACGCGAGATTAATCCAGCTCCTTACTCTGCTTTTTTCAAGTTTCACGACCTAAGTATCCTATGCTCATCTCCAGAGAGGTTCCTCAAAATCGATCAAAATCGATTGGTTGAGGCCAAGCCTATAAAAGGCACAATAGCACGCGGCTCTGATTCCGAGGAGGATATGCGTCTTGCAGAACAATTACGCAGCAGTGAGAAGGATAGGTCCGAGAATCTCATGATTGTTGACCTGTTGCGCAATGATTTAGGCCAAGTATGTGAAACGGGAAGCGTTCGTGTTCCCAAATTAATGGCCATTGAAACCTATCAAACGGTACACCAGATGGTATCTACTATTCAAGGTACACTCAGACCTGAGCTGTCAGCAATCGACTGCATACGTGCTGCTTTTCCTGGAGGTTCAATGACCGGGGCTCCGAAATTGCGTACAATGACATTCATCGACGAAATGGAAACCAACGCTCGGGGCATCTATTCTGGAGCTATTGGATTTCTAGGGTTAAACAAAACGATTGACCTCAACATTGTCATACGAACCATTGTAATGTCCCCGCAAACAACGACAATAGGTGTAGGAGGCGCCATTGTAAGTCTCTCTGATCCAGAACAGGAATTTGAAGAAATTTTGTTAAAAGGACATGCTTTGATCAAAGCACTAACCATTTCACGTTATGGCAAATTTGACGATCAGCTATGGACGATACATGAGATGAAGGCCTAAGTGCGTATATAACCCTAAAGATCAGTGCTTAGAACATGAATGAAAACGACAGCTCTAATGTATTTACTTTTTTATCATTACGTTATCAGCTATCTATCAACGTACCTTTTTGATGGCGAAACTGTTGTGAAAATGACAGTAACTCTCCTTCAAAAAGGTTCTCTCGCCTTCTCGCCTCTCTGATTGTAGACAGTAATAAACCAGAACAATGCTTTCCTCTCTACTCTAATTATATCCGTCCTAAAAAACTTGCAGAGACTGGTTTTTTATGTAGTTCCCTCGCTCAAACAGATAATTGACTAATATGATGAATCCTCATGAGCAATAACATGGTGTAAAATCTCTCTTACTGTAAACCTTCCTTGATCCCATGGAACTATTACTATGGTGTTTTGTAAAACATGTGCGTCCGTCTGCAAAAATCCCTCGTGTGAGTACGACATGTATCAGAGAGGGATTTCACTTTTTCTATGGTATGATAGTCCCCAAATGAAGCTTTACGAGCTACTGTTCACGCAACAAAAATCCTTGATATCGAAATCCTCCTTCAGCAAAAAGGAGGTAGCATTGAATAGATCAATAGTTATTGACGTCAAATAAAAAGGATAGAGCATAGCCATTCATCAGCTCGCTCTATCCTTTTACACCCCCTACTAATCTACCAGCTTAGCTAGATACGATTAGTGAGTTTTGCACTTGTCATATAGGCCTTTTTCTTTTAATACGGAAATTAATAGCTCACCCATTACTGCAGGAGTCTCTGCTACCTTAATACCGCATTCGTTCATGACACGGATTTTTTCATCTGCTGTTCCTTTACCACCAGAGATGATAGCACCAGCATGTCCCATACGTTTTCCTGGAGGTGCTGTGCGTCCACCGATAAAGCCTACTACTGGTTTAGTTGCATGCTCTTTTACCCAAAGAGCCGCTTCCTCTTCAGCAGTACCACCGATCTCACCGATCATAATGATCGCATATGTTTCCGGGTCTTCATTGAAAGCTTTTAGCACATCGATAAAGTTCGTGCCATTTACCGGGTCTCCACCAATTCCGACTGCTGTCGATTGACCGATACCTTCAACAGTTAATTGGTGTACCGCTTCATATGTTAAAGTACCAGAACGGGATACGATTCCTACATGGCCTTTTTTATGAATGTAGCCAGGCATAATCCCGATTTTGCACTCATCTGGAGTAATAACACCCGGGCAGTTTGGACCTACTAGGCGAGTTTTCTTGCCTTCCATGTAGCGTTTTACTTTAACCATATCAAGAACTGGGATATGCTCCGTGATGCAAATAACCAAACCTAATTCAGCGTCAACCGCTTCTAGGATCGCATCTGCCGCAAAGCGAGCTGCGACATAACTAACGGAAA
>NZ_LSSO01000019.1:0-6113 GCF_001645205.1 Brevibacillus sp. SKDU10
AAGATGTGATTAGTGTAGAAGTCTAAGCAGTACACCTTACAGCTACATAGAATGTATTGCCTGTAGGAACAGGGATACTAAAAATAGCCCTCCACAGTCTGAGAGGGGTGTTGAACCCTCTATTTGTTGCTAGTTTTCCACTAGTGTTCCTAATTGTCTAATGAATAGTGGCTTCATATATCTTTGTAGCATCTCCATTAAAGATGTATCCAGTGGTTAAAAAAGTCCAATCATATTTTTCGTAATAACCTTCTAAATCAGTTGAGAGGTATAGTTTAGTTAATCCTAACTTTCCCGTTTCCTCTTTGGCATGTTTCAATAGAATGGAACCTACTCTATTACCTCGCAACTCTGGAACAACATATAAACAAGCAAGCCAAGGAAATAAATCCTGACGACTTATTAAATCATTTCTTAGGATTGCATACGTACCTACAATGGAATTATTTCGGACAGCAATATAAAACCGTGGTAAGTCACAATTTGATGTACACGAATTGAACATACAATCATGGTAAAACTTATAGTTACTTTGGCTTCCCCACTGATTCCAATACACCTTAACAGCTTCATCAAAATATTCCATCTTATTTCGCAATTCGAAGATTTCAATCATTTCTTGTCACCCCTTGTCGAAAATATATTCCCTTAATTTTAGATTAAGTTGAGACGACTTTCTAGGTACAATTCGAATATAAACTATCTCTACACAGGGATATTAATCGGGGGAGAGAGTAGCATCATATTAGGAGGAATATTCTGGATTTAATTTTAATCCTCATCCAAAATACATACCAAACAAAAATAGCCCCTCTCCCAATGGTTATCAATATTCTAAGCAAATGGGATTTTCTGAAAGGAACATTACTATGAGTCTAATGATATAGTTTCACAAGGAAACCATATCACTTCTTCAAAAGTATTGTTGATAGCCAACGCGATAAGCTTATTTTGAATGTATATCAGAGAATGCAAGTATTCCACTTTTCATTGCCATAACGCCTATTTTTATAATTATCAATTTTCCATGTATCAGCTTTTTTCAATAAAGTCATCACTAAAATTAGTTTCGGTTTGGATATAAACTTCTGCACGGTTTTTATTCTTTCATTCAACATTTGATTTGATAGGGTGTTCTATTCCATTAAATTTTACTGGAAACCCAAAGCTCTTCCTGCTTTTGCCGCCATAAACCCGCTTTTTTCGGTACAGTATTCATCCAAAATAAAGCTTATCAGCCCCGAGAATTCTTCGTGTCAATCTGTACGTTTTGCATAATGATATTCATCTCTTGATTCGATTTCTTCTTGTTCATGTTGCTTATAGATGCGATCTTCAATACTATTCCATCTTGAGCCATATTCTTGGACTATGTTAACTAAATGCTTTTTCAACTCTTGCTCATCCATGGGGTAACACCTCTGCAAATTATCTTAGTCTTCCATTTCATCTTCGCCGTATGCTAATTGAATGTCGATAAACTGAACGACGATTTGGCAAATCTCCCCAGACGAATCATAGCCCCAATAAACTGGATAAGCACCATCGCCAAACCCGCTTTGAAAGATAGGCAAATGGTATTTTGTATCAGGAATCTGCCAGTTCAACCAATCACCGCCGTCACGTTGATATTCAGGATTCTGCCGGGCACTCTCTGCAAACAGGGCTGCAAAATAGCCATCGTAAAGGTTGTCTCCCAGATGTTCTGTATGCCATTGTCCGACAAAGTCACAGAAAGCTTGATGCACTTGCTTATCACAAATACAGCCTAGACCAGCATCTACATTGAAGCCAAAAAATTCATCCTCACCCAGCTCCAAGAGTTTTTCATGGCCGATAAGAGCTTCCTCGAACCGGACAGCAGGCACATCGTTGAATCGCAGCCGAACGGCGGCATAACGTGCACAGTCGCCTTCCTCATCCTGTTTCACCACACAGACTTCAGTGGGATATGTTCCAGCAGGTGCCGTCTGGAAGTAGGGCTGCTCGTCAATATCTCCCAAGTAGCACAGCGGATCGCGAACTAGTAGCTGGCCAGAGGGAATAGAGCAGGGGCCAATATCTATAACCGTAAGCTGCTTGCCTGCAATTTCAGGCAGCGTAAAATAATCATTCAAATCTACAGGGCATTTCAATTTGTCACGTTGCTGTTTCCATTGGGAAAGCCATTCATTTGTTGGCGCCACGACACTTACCTCCTAAAAATATGATTGTCATTTGTTGATATCTTTTGAGAAACGAAACATCTTGCAATGTATTGGCCATTTTCTTGGTGGCAATTTGTTTTTCTATTGACGAATAATGTCACATCATAGATTGTCTACTTTGTTTAATTCATACATTTGGGAAGGTGTTGAGCAAACACTATTTCTTCAGACACGACATGTTTGATGTCACTGTCTACTCGAGGCATGTGGAGTAGGTTTGCTTGATGGAGAGAAAATAAGAATAAAGAAAACGGCTAAAGTCCTTGTGTATAAAGGGTTTTAGCCGTTTTCAATCCTTCAATCTGATAAATGATTAAGCGTAAGGAGAGTGTGAACAATTTACATTACGCTAATCCGATTCATTGCCTTGGTATGCTTTAGGTTTACATCATAATCATGTAATCCTTTTTTATGTCTAGCTAGCCTCTGAAAGTAGGAGAGGTACTGTTTTTCCAATGGGTACTTCTCTTTTCTAGTGGCTAATACTAGCTGATGGATGCAATGTAGTTCCTCCAATTGAAACTTTTATTTCATTAGATAATGGAACATTGTATTCATCAATAATTGTTCTCCACCATTCCCATGCTAGACCTGTGCATTCTTTAGCCAAAATTCTTATATTTTTAGAATTAGGTGGAAGTGGTATTACGGTAGAGAAATGAGCTGTTCTGTTTTTGTAGTTTCCATCCCAAGTTTTGTGGGTAAGTACCTCATTTCCATCTTCATCGTATGAAAATTCATCCCAGGATACTTCAAATTGGGCAACGTATGCACCATGATGATCAAGAACGATTTTACCTTTAGAATATTCTGTAGAGGTAGTCTCAATATAGTCTGTATTGTTATGAATAGCAGCAATTGAATTATCTTTTAAGAAAACACTGGTATATGAAATAGGGTATGCTGGATTTTTTAGACTAAATTCCGCATTATCTTTAATAATATTTCGTATTTCATCAAAGTCTTTTGTAACAACCTTGTTATGCTCTTTTGAATCTCCCCCTAATACTACAGCAGTAAAGGAGCTATCTTCAAAAATGTCTTTGTACTGTCCGCTAGCTTCTACATTAGTATTTTTGAGTAAGGCTTTAAATGCAGCTTGTACATCTTTACTCTTAGAGGTTGTTTCTAATTTTACATAAATGGTTCGCCCATAAGCTACATTTGACACCATAACAGGCGGAGCTTCATCACTTACCCCTTTACGGGTCAGTTCCTTAAAAGTAACACTATTATCAAAGAGATCTGATGGATTGTCTGGCAGCTCTGCATTTACCGTATAAAATATTTGCTTATACGCAGCAATCATCACTTTCTTTTCTCCGCTAGCAATAGCATTAAAGTCAATTCCCAGTGAATTGTTAAGAATTTTAGAGTTAACATTAAGAGCACTTGCTATTTGATTTTTGCTATAAACCATGGATTCTGCATATTGTAGTCTTGCAGGTAAAGTATTTGATGTTGAATACTTTTCACTCCAAGTAGATACTAATTCATCAATTGCTCCAGACACATTACCATATGTTGGGTTTTCAACAGTTATTGAATTTTCTCTTTTCATCCCAGGTAAATCTATACTAATATTCAAGGGCTTTCTCTTGGCCGTTAATAAAGTAGGTTGATTTGCTACAAATGCGTCGTTTGCAAGTTGTATTGCGCCTGGATAGGTACGATTCGCCACAGAATCAATAATAGAAATATCCACTGGTGAAGTTGTAAGTGATTTTTTCTCACGTTTAACCACTATAAATTTACCATTTGATTTAACACCTTCTGTTGGAACATAACTATTTATTTGATCACCATTTGTTGCTAAAATATCGTGAACATCATAGTTTAAGTTAGCTATTCCAGTATCAATGTCATTAGGCTGGTTTGTTTCACTTTCTACATTAGTATTAGGTTTTTCGGCAAAGGAAATAAAAGGATAATTAATAATGCATAAACTTGTGCTTAAGCAAATGAGTAATTTTGTTGCTTTTAAACGGTTTAGAATTCTCAAGTAACATCAACTCCTTTTGGTAAATCATACCTTCTATTATTAACATTTTGTATAGTTCCAGAGAATCAACTTGTTAGTAATATAATGTTAAATTATATAAAAGAAGTGTCAAAATGAAGATTAAAAGTCAAAAGAACCATACTCATGCATGGTATAAATAGTGCTTAAGTTTGAACGGTCTGGGCTAATTAGTGGAGGAATTAACTAGCTGGTAAGCGTGTCTTAATTGTCAATTTTGATTAATCTCGTTATGTGGAGAGTGTGGTTTTGCTTAACCTTAAGTAAATGGCGAAAACCCTTGGGTTACAAGTTTTTTTGGTTTTGATAGAATTGGGGAATTTACCATATTTTTTACTCAAAAGACTTTAAATTTGTAGCTTGTGATACAAATAGATTTACTGTTAAAAGAATTTTATCAGTTGAGCATTTAACGGGTGGTTTTATATCAAGTTTTTCTCTTTTTGTTATAAAATGATCTGTGGGTGTATGCCCACTCAATGAAATATCATGTAATAGTCTAAGTATAAAGTTATTTGTGAATCTTGTAGGTTGAAAATTGTCCGAGAAGGAGATGAAACAATGGATAGGGTGAAGTTTTATTCATTAAATGATATGACATATGGCTGTAATCTGAGAATGTGTGAACAACACTTCAAAAAGCTTCAGTCAACTATATCTCCTCAAATATATTGTATCTATCTAAAAAGCGCCTATAAAAAGGCGGTCTCAGCGTGCAGACCTTCATACGTTTTAGTATTTTGTCTACACACAATCTCTTGTTAAGAGATTAACTTCTTTTATTAATGCTAAAAATGCGATATGACTTTACAAAAGTCTGCTAGATATAACTTATTAATGTAATGAAAACAGGCGCTATCGTTTTTATTTCTCCTAAATGCAATGCAACTATTACTCCTACAATGGTAATCAGAATGACACCAAGAACTATTAAACCAGAATAACCGAATCCTACCACTGATTTCTCTCCTTTAAATAAAATAGTTACCTTCTAAGAATTTTAACCTTGTTTTGATTTATTTTTCAGTAAATACAAACTCAAGAGTTGTTGAATCGTTTTTTACAGTGTTTATGGAGTGATTGTGTAATAGGCAAATTATGTATGAGAATTTTGATCAAAAGTAAATTCGCAAGAAACTTTTGAGCTAGTTATCAATAGTTAGTTATATCTAAGTCAGCAACTTTCCGACTCCGCTTTTTCCGATTGTGTCATAAGCAACTAATTTAACATTAGTTTTATGATGAGTTGGTTTCCTTTAGATATGTTTGTTTCTAATGAGATATTTTGGGGAGCTGATTGAGTAACGAGTTTCAAATAA
This sequence comes from Brevibacillus sp. SKDU10, assembly GCF_001645205.1. Lineage (NCBI taxonomy): Bacteria > Bacillati > Bacillota > Bacilli > Caryophanales > Paenibacillaceae > Brevibacillus > Brevibacillus sp. SKDU10. The sequence goes on from NZ_LSSO01000019.1 coordinate 5,547, forward strand.
TGTTAGGAACAAGAAAACGTCCGAATACAAGGGAGACTCGGACGCTTCTCTGTTTAAGGATTTTTCAGTTAGGTTTTAAGAGAAAAGGGCTATTCTTTTTTATCTTTGTATATTTTAGACAAAAGGGCAGAAACAACAAAGACCACTACTAAAACAATCAAGAAACGAACAAACTCTGTAATAAACCAATTATTAGCTATATTCATTTCTTTTGTAACTTGCATAGTACCATATACAGAAAAAATAGTTAGAATGAACTTTAAAGTCTTTGAGTTCATTGTATCTCCTTTCTGTTTTTAAAGTAGAGCGTACACGATACCTTGTGCAATAATTCCACAAGATTTTGCAACCCATCCCCAAACGTATGGTTCCAAAGCTTTCGTTACAGTTTCTTTCACTTCCTCTAACGGCCCCATCAAAATATAGGTGTTCCAAGCTCCGATCCACATATCTTCGGACACCTTTTCTTTAACTATGTCAGGGAATTTAGAATATATTTTTTTCGGTAACTCCTTTTTTACATACCCTTTCCCGAAATATTTCATTAACTTTGTTCCAAGAGAAACA